>DASQXT010000024.1:0-14566 GCA_035639575.1 Geodermatophilus sp. | reverse complement strand
CCGGGCACCGAGGTGTACGAGGGCATGATCGTCGGCGAGAACTCCCGGCCCGACGACATGGACGTCAACATCACCAAGGAGAAGAAGCTCACCAACATGCGGTCCTCGACCGCGGAGGAGCTCGAGCGGCTGGTCCCGCCGCGGATCCTGAACCTCGAGCAGGCGCTGGAGTTCTGTGCCGAGGACGAGTGCGTCGAGGTGACGCCGGCGACCATCCGGGTGCGCAAGGTGATCCTGGACCAGAACGAGCGGGGCAAGGCGAAGAACCGCAAGCCCAAGGCGTAGACGTTCGACGCGGGAGGCCCCGTCCGGGTGTGTCCGGGCGGGGCCTCTCGCGTGTCGTGGGGCGGGAGGGGCGGTCCCGTTGACACCCCTTCCGCGGCCTCCCTAGCGTCGGGCGGCGTTCCGGGGCCGCACCGCGGGGGAGCCGGTCGCACGCCGTCTGCGAGGACGAGGCCGGCAGCGGTCCTGCCACCGTGCGACGACGCCGGTGGACCGCCACGGACACCGGAGTCCCCATGCCCGGACAGCACCCCAGCCCCTCCCACACCCGGCGGCGCCGCACGCTGGTCGCCGTCCTCGGCGCCGGGCTCCTGGCCGGCGGCCTCGCCGCACCGGTGGCCGCGACCGCCGACGACGACGAGCGGGACGACGGCGGGGGCGGCGGTCCGACCGCGAGCGTCGAGCCCTTCGGCGCCACCCCCGACGGCACCGCGGTCGAGCGCTGGACCCTCAACAACGGCGACACGACGATGCGCGTGCTCACCTTCGGCGGCGTCATCCAGACCCTGGAGGTACCCGACGCCGACGGCCAGGTGGACAACGTCGTCCTCGGCTACCCCGACCTCAAGGGCTACTACACCGAGGGCGACCCCTACTTCGGGGCGCTCATCGGCCGCTACGGCAACCGCATCGCCAACGGCCGGTTCACCCTCGACGGCGTCACGTACCAGCTGCCGGTGAACGACGGCCCCAACACGCTGCACGGTGGCCCCGGGGGCTTCTCCGAGCGGGTCTGGACCGCCACCGACGTCAGCGACGCCGACGTGGCCGCCCTGCAGCTGCAGCTGGTCAGCCAGAACGGCGACCAGGGCTTCCCCGGCACGCTGACCACGACGGTCACCTACCGCCTGGACGCCGAGTCGCGGCTGACCGTGCACTACCAGGCCACGACCGACGCGCCGACCGTCGTCAACCTGACCCAGCACACCTACTGGAACCTGGCAGGGGAGGGCTCCGGGGACGTCTACGACCAGGAGCTGCAGCTCCACGCGAGCGGCTTCACGCCGGTCGGGAAGACGCTCATCCCCACCGGCGAGATCGCCCCGGTCGAGGACACGCCGTTCGACTTCCGCGAGCCCACGCCGATCGGTGCGCGGATCCGGGTGGCCGACCAGCAGCTGCTCTACGGGCAGGGCTACGACCACAACTGGGTGCTCGACCGCGAGGACGAGGGGGCGCGGGAGGGCTCGGACAGCGAGGACGCGCTCGAGGAGGCCGCGGTGCTGCACGACCCGGCCAGCGGGCGGACGCTGACGATCTCCACCACCGAGCCGGGCATCCAGTTCTACTCGGGCAACTTCCTCAACGGCACGCTCGTCGGCACCGGCGGCGGGGTCTACCGGCAGGGCGACGGGCTGGCGCTGGAGACCCAGCACTTCCCGGACTCGCCGAACCAGCCGGAGTTCCCCTCCACGGTGCTGCGCCCGGGCGAGGTCTACGACAGCACGACGGTCTTCGCGCTCACCTCCTGACGGCCCCGGCACCCCCGCGGGCGCACAGGCCCGCGGGGGTGCCGTGACCGCTCCATGACCGGAAGTGACGGCGGGCCGAAGGGCGCCGACCCGCCCACGACACGCTCACCCGGACCCGCCGCCTCGGCTGCCTACGTTCTCCTCGGGGCCGTGTGCGCGGGCCCGGGATCGACGAGGAGGCGACGCTGATGGAGACCACCCGGCACACGCTGGCGGCGGAGGGACACCGCGGCGGGATCGACGTCCGGGTGAGTCTGCGCAGCGACGCGGGATCCGGCGAGCAGGCCTTCGACGGGGCCTGGTTCCCGCGCAGCCGCGACCTCGCGGTCGAACTGCCCGAGCTGGTGGCCGCACTCGACAAGCGCGGCCTGCGCATCGAGCGTTTCACCTATCCGCTCGACGTCTGGACACCGGCGCCGCGCAAGATCGTCGTCGGCGGGCGGGTCGTCCGCACCGGCGGCTTCCGCAGCATGGACGCCGGGGTGGTCTGCCTGACCTGGGGTGGTGGTACCCGCCGCGCCGACCTGCTGGTCGTCCCTCCGGAGACCGACGTCATCACCGGGGCCCGGGCGCTGCGGCTGTGCACCCGCCGCGGCCTGCCGCGCTCGCCGCAGATGGTGCTGGCCGCCGCCCGCTCGACCCCGCTGCCTCAGGTGCCGGGGTTGCCCTACACCCGGGCCGTGTGAGCCCGTAGCGAACCGGCTGGACGGCGGGGGAGCGGCTCAGCTGGGCTCACGGGCATGCGACTGCTCGTCCTCGGCGGCACCCACTTCCTCGGCCGGCACGTGGCGACGGCGGCCCTCGACCGCGGCCACGAGGTGGCGACGTTCACCCGCGGCGTCTCCGGGGCCCCGCCTGCCGGCGCCCGCGCGCTGCACGGCGACCGCGACGACCCCGCTGCGCTGCCGGCCGCGCTCGACGGCTGGGCGCCCGACCTCGTCGTCGACACCTCCTGCCAGACCCGGGCGGCCGCCCGCCATGCCGCGGCCGTGCTGGGCGGCGTGCGCGGGTACGCCTTCGTCAGCAGCCTGAACGCCTACGCGAGCTGGCCGCCCGGCCCGATCGGCCCCGAGGACGACCAGCCGACCTGGCAGACCGACGACGACGAGTACGGGCCGGTCAAGGCCTTCGCCGAGCGGGAGATCGGTGCCGCGGTGGCCGGCCGGTTCCTCACTGCGCGGGCCGGCCTCATCATCGGCCCGGACGACCGCGTGGACCGGCTGGGCTGGTGGCTGCGGCGGATCGCGCGCGGCGGCCGGGTCGCCGTCCCGGCGGAGGGGTGGCACCAGCCGATCGCCGCTGTCGACGTCCGCGACCTGGCCGGCTGGCTGGTGGGGATGGCCGAGCAGGGCGCCACCGGCGCGGTCAACGCGACCGGGCCCGTGGGCATGACCACCCTCGGCGGCCTGCTGGAGCTCTGCCGGCAGGTGACCGGCGGCGACGTGGAGTGGGTGCCGGTCCCGGAGGCCGACCTGCTCACGGCCGGCGTCGAGCCATGGGTGCACCTGCCGCTGTGGCTGCCGGCCGAGATGGCCCGCACCGCCTGGGAGGTCGACACGACCAGGGCGCGTGAGCTCGGGCTGCCCAGCCGGCCGCTGGGGCGGACCGTCGCTGACACCTGGGCCTGGTTGCGCGGCGTCGAGGAGCTGCCGCCTCCGCCGCACGGCCTGCCCCGTCCCGGACTGCCCGCCGACCTCGAGGCCGCGCTCCTGACAGGGCGCTGAACGGCGCGGGGCCCCGCCCGGCAGTCGCCCGACGGGGCCCCTCGCGTGCGTGGTGCTGTGGCCCCCCGCAGGGTCCCGCCGCCGGCCCCGTCCAGGGGCCCGCCCCGAGCCTGCGAGGGGTGGGGAGGACGGGGTCCTTCTCCGGTGGGGGGCAGGGGGTCCTTTCAGTCGCGCGGGTCGCGGGGGCGGCCCGCCGTGACGTCGCGCCGCAGGTCGGCGGCGTCGGCACCGTCGGCCGGGGGCACCGGGTGCTGGGCCTCGGCCAGCCGGGCGGCCTCGGCGGCCAGGGCGTCGGCGGACTCCTGCGCCTGGTCCTTGCGGTACTGGCGGTAGGAGTGCACGACCGCGGCGGCCCAGACGGCGTAGATGACCGCGTAGACGGCGTAGCGCACCGGGTCGGAGGCGTCGATCCAGTCGCTGCGCAGCAGCGTGCGGGTGTTGGTCAGGACGATGATCCCGCCGACGAGCGAGCCGAGCAGGCGCGGCGGCACGTGCCGGACCAGCCACGCGGCGATCGGGGCGGCGACCAGGCCACCGATGAGCAGGGCCGCGACCCAGGCGAAGTTGATCCCCTGGGAGCCCAGCGCGAGCAGGAACCCGAGGCTGGCGGCCAGCGCGACCAGGAACTCCGAGGTGTCGATCGAGCCGATGACCTTGCGGGGCTCCATCCGGCCGCTGGCCAGCAGCGCCGGCGTCCCGACCGGGCCCCAGCCGCCACCGCCGGTGGCGTCGACGAAGCCGGCCACCAGGCCCAGCGGGCTGAGGAAGCGCTTGCGGACCGGCTTGCCGAGGTTGCGGCGGTCGATGCCGCGGAGGGTGAAGCGGACGAGCAGGTAGGCGCCGAGTGCCAGCAGGATCAGCGACATCACCGGGGCGGCGACCTCGGTGGAGAGGCTGGACAGCACGGTGGCGCCGGTGAACGCGCCGACCGCACCCGGGACGCCGACCTTGGCGACGACCTTCCAGTCGACGTTGCCGAACTTCCAGTGCGAGAGGCCCGACGCGAGCGTCGTGCCGATCTCCGCGAGGTGGATGGTGGCCGACGCGGCGGCCGGATTGGTGCCGATGGCGAGCAGCAGGGTGGTCGACGTCACGCCATAGGCCATGCCGAGGCTGCCGTCGACGAGCTGGGCGCCCAGGCCGGCGAGGGCGAGCAGGACGAGGGTCTTCACGGGCTGGTTCTCCGGATCCAGGGGAGGGCCGCGGGCGCGCCGAGGGGCGCAGCGCAACGCGGGAGGCAGAGCGAGGAGGTGCGTGGAGCGCAGGAGGTCAGCAGCCCGGACAGCGGGCGGTGCAGACGCGCAGCAGGTCGACGTGGATCCGCCCCACGAGGAGCACCACCGTCGCCGCCACGGGTGCAATGTCTACCAGATCGGTGGACTAACACCCAGAGCGCGTCCCGGCTGGTGGGACGGCGACGCCAGTTCACGCCCGCGCGGTCGCCGCCTCGTCTCCCAGTGCCTCGACCAGGTCGGCCCGGGCCCGCGCCACCCGCGAGCGGATGGTGCCCACCGGGCAGCCGGCGACCTCCGCGGCCTGCGCGTAGGGCAGCCCGAGCAGCTGGGTGAGCACGAAGGCCTCGCGGCGGTCGGGGTCCAGCCGGGCCAGCAGGTCGGCGACCGCGGCACCCTCGCCGACCTGGTCGGCGTCGCTCCCGGCGCCCAGGGCCTCGAGCTCGGCGTCCTCCCGCACGAGGGTGAGCCGACGGCGCCGGCGGGACCGGATGGCGTCGGCGCACACCCGCCGGGCGATCGACAGCAGCCAGGTGCGCAGCGACGAGCGTCCCTCGAAACGGTGCAGGGACCCGAAGGCGCGCAGGTAGGTCTCCTGCGTCAGGTCGTCGGCGGACTGCCGGTCACCGAGGGCCGCGCACAGCCGCCAGACGTCGGACTGGGTGGCGCGCACCAGGGCCGCCGCGGCGAGGGGGTCGCCGTCGACGGCGGCGGCCGCCAGCCGCTCCAGGTCCTCCACGCGTCCCATCCTCCCCGGTGGACCGTCCTCCGGACTCCACCCGAGACGAGGGGAACCAACCGGCCCCGGGGGACGACAACCCCATCATGCAGTGCACCCCGTACCGCGAGGCGCTCTCCGCCCGGCTCGACGGCGAGTCGCCCGGCCTGCCCGCCGGCGAGCTCGACGCACACCTGGACGCGTGCCCCGCCTGCGCGGCCTGGGCCCGGCAGGCCGAGCTGGTCACCCGCCGCGCCCGGCTCGCTCCCGCCCCGGACGTGCCGGATCTCACGGCGACGGTGCTGGCCGCACTGCCCCGCGAGCTGCCCGGCGCAGCCGCGGCCGCCCGCGCCCGGCTGGCCGCCGCCGCGTTGCGCCTGGCCCTGCTGGCCGTCGGCGTCGCACAGGCCGCGCTCGCCTGGCCCTCACTCGCCACCGGCGCCGCGGCGATGAGCGCACCGGTGCACATGGCGCACGAGACCGGCGCCTGGAGCCTGGGCACCGCCGCGGCCTTCCTCGCCGTGGCCGCCGCCCCGCGGCTCGCCGCCGGCGCGCTGCCGTTCCTCGGCACCTTCGCCGCGCTGCTCGCCGTCCTCACCGTCGCCGACCTGCGGGCCGGGAACGTGCACGCCGAGCGTGCGGTCACCCACCTGCTGCTGCTCGCCGGTGTGGCGCTGGTCGGCGCCGTCGCCTGGCGGGGGCGCCGGCGCCGGGAGCTGCCCGCCGTCGGCCGGGAGCGGGTGCCGGCGTGAGGCGCCGTGCGCCCGGGGCGCTGCTGCTCCTGCTGGCCCTGCTCGGGCTGTGGTCCGGAACGGCGGTGGCGACGGCGCCACCGGCCGCCGCGCACGCCGAGCTGGTGTCGACCGACCCGGCCGAGGGCGCCCGGCTGCCCGAGGCCCCGGACCGGGTCACGCTGACCTTCACCGAGGGCGTCTCCCTGGGGGCCGGCTACGCCCGCGTGCTGGACTCCTCCGGTCAGCGGGTCGACGCCGGGGACGCCACCGTCCAGGGCGACGCCGTCGTCGTCCCGCTGCGCGCGGACCTGCCCGACGACGGCTACCTCGTCACCTACCGGGTGGTCTCGGCCGACTCGCACCCCATCTCGGGGGGCTTCTCCTTCGCCGTCGGCGAGGGCCCGCTGGTGGCCGCCGACGCCGCCACGGGCGCGGGCGACACCGACCCGGTGGTGAGCGCGTTGCTGCCGGCGGCCCGCTGGCTGGGCTTCGCCGGTCTGTCCCTGGCGATCGGCGTGCCCGTGCTGCTCCTCACCGCGTGGCCGGCGGGCTGGACGTCGGCGCGGCTGCGCCGCACGACCACCGGCGGGCTGGTCGCCGTCGCCGCGGGTGCCGCGCTCTCCTTCCTCCTGCAGGGCCCCTATGCCGCCGGCAGCGGGCTCGCCACGGTCGCCGACCCGGCGCTCCTCGGGGCCACAGCGGCCTCCGGGAACGGTGCGGCGCACCTGGTGCGGATCGTCCTGGTGGCCGCTCTCGCGGTCGTGCTGCGCACGGTGTGGCGGCGCGGGAGCCCCGCCCTGCCGGACGTGCTCGCCGGGGGCGTCCTCGCCCTCGGCCTCGTCGGCACGGTCGCCGCCGTCGGCCACCCTGTCGCCGGGCCGCTGCCGGTCCTGGCGGTCACCGCCGCGGCGGTGCACGTCGCGGCGATGGTCGTCTGGCTGGGCGGGCTGGCCGGGCTGCTGGGCGGCGTGCTGCGCGAGGACGCCCCTGCGGCCGGCGTCGCCCGGGCGCTGCCGCCGTTCTCCCGGCTGGCCGCCGGCTCGGTCACCGCGCTGGTGGTCACCGGCGTCGTCCAGTCGGTCCGCGAGGTCGGCTCGCCCGCCGCCCTGGTGACGACGACCTACGGCTGGGTGCTGCTGGCCAAGCTGGCCCTGGTGCTGCTGCTGCTCGCCGCGGCCGGCGTCTCCCGGGTGTGGGTGCAGCAGCACCTCGGCGTCCACCGGTCCCGGCCGACGCCGCGCAGCCGGGTCACCGCGCACGCCTTCTCCGCGTCGTCGGGGGAGCCCGAGCCCGACCCGGTGGTCGCCTCGGCCGCCGGCGCACGCGCCGAGGCGCAGGCCGCCGCGGCCGCCGCCGAGCGACCCGCGCTGCGCCGCACGGTGCTCGTCGAGTTCGCCGTCGGCCTCGTCGTCCTCGCGCTGTCGGCCGTGCTCGTCGGCACGCCCCCGGCGCGCGCGCAGGTCGCCCAGCCGGTGGACGTGACGCTGCCGGTGCAGACCGCGGCGGGGCAGGACGGCAGCGTGCAGGTGTCGGTCGACCCCGCCGCCGCCGGGGCCAACACGCTGCACCTCTACCTCCTCGACGAGCGGGGCCAGCTGACCCAGCCCGTCGACATCCGGGTGACCCTCACCGAGGAGGCCCAGGAGATCGGCCCCATCGACGTCCCCCTCGAGCCCGCCGGGCCCGGGCACTACGTCGGCGACGGCATGGCGATCCCCGGCGCCGGCACCTGGACCCTCGCCGTCACCGTCCGGCTCGACGAGTTCACCGCCGGCACCGCCACCACCACCTTCCCGGTGCGCTGACCCCCTCGGAACCCCCGCTCCACCTCGTACCGACAGGAGAACCGTGTCCTCATCCCTGCCCCGACCGCTCGCGCGGCTGGGCGTCGTCGTGCCGGCCCTGCTGACGGCGCTGGCCGCCGCCCTCGCCGGAGCGGGCGCCGCCTCCGCGCACGTCGGCGTCTCCTCGACCGACGCGGCCGCCGGCGGCTTCGGCAAGCTGACCTTCCGGGTGCCGAACGAGAGCGACACCGCCAGCACCGTCGCGCTGCGCATCTCGATCCCGGAGGAGTCCGCGCTGGCCTCCCTGCGCGCGCAGCCGGTGCCCGGCTGGACGGTGAGCACGACGACGTCGGACCTGGCGACGCCGTTGGAGAGCCACGGCGAGCAGGTGACCAGCTACGTGTCGGTGGTGGAGTTCCGCGCGGCGGACGGCGGCGGCATCCGGCCCGGCGAGTTCCAGGAGTTCGCCCTCTCCGGCGGGCCCTTCCCCGAGGCCGACCAGCTGTCCCTCCCCACGGTGCAGACCTACGACGACGGCACCGAGTCGGCGTGGATCGAGCCGACCGTCGAGGGCCGGGCCGAGCCGGAGCACCCCGCCCCGGTGCTCACGCTGACCGGGGCCACGACCGACACCCCCGCCACCGCGACCGCCGCCGACGCCGCACCCGACGCGACCGCGGCGGCCACCGACACCGCGGCGGCGAGCGCCGGCCACGGCGACAGCGGCCCGGGCGCGCTCGCCCTCTTCGTGTCGATCGTGGCGCTGTTCACCGGGGTGGCCGGCGTCGTCCTGGGATGGCGTGCGGGCCGTCGTACCGTGTCCTCGTGAGCTCCTCCTCCCGCAGCCGGCTGGCCGCCCTGGCGGTCACGGCCGGGCTGCTGCTGGCCGGCTGTGGGGGCGCGGCCGCCGAGGGGACCCCGTCCGCCGAGGGCCACGACCACTCCGGCGGCGCCCCCGCCGTGGTCGAGGGCCCCGAGGACCGCTACGCCGGGCTGGACCTGCCCGATCCCTACCAGCGGCCCTCCTTCACCCTCACCGGCCCGGACGGGCAGCCCTACGACTTCGGCACCGAGACCGCCGGGTCGCCGACGCTGCTGTTCTTCGGCTACACCAACTGCCCCGACGTCTGTCCCACGACGATGGCCGACGTCGCCGTCGCGCTGCGCGGGGTCGACCCGGCGCTGGCCGAGCAGGTGAAGGTCGTCTTCGTCACCACCGACCCCGCGTCCGACACCCCCGAGGTGCTCGCCGAGTACCTGCGCCGCTTCGACGCCGACCTGCCGACCCGTTTCGTCGGGCTGACCGGCGACCAGGCCGCCATCGACCGCGCGCAGCTGGCCGCGGGCGTGCCGCTGGCCGAGGACGCCGGCCGGCTGCACTCCTCGCTGCTGCTGCTCTACGGCCCCGACGACCTCGCCCACGTCGCCTTCGACGCGGGCAACACCAGCCGCGACATCGCCGGCGACCTCGGCCTGGTGGCCGGGAGTTGAGTCGCGCGGCGGCCCGCCTGCTGGTCGTCGTCCTCGGTGCCCTGGCGGGGTTGCTGGTCGCCGGGCCGGCGCAGGCGCACGTCGGTGGCGGCACGGCGGGCAGCGACTTCGACGGGCGGGTCCTGGCGGTCGACCCCGCGCTGCCCGGCGTGGCGGTGCGGGTGCTGTCCTTCGGCGACGAGTTCGAGGTGGTCAACCCGACCGCCACCGAGGTCGAGGTGCCCGGCTACTCCGACGAGCCGTACCTGCGCATCGGTCCCGACGGCGTGTGGCGCAACGCGAACAGCCCGGCCACGTACATCAACCTCGACCGGTTCGGCCGGGTGACCCTCCCCGCGCACGCCGACCCCGCTGCCGGGCCGGACTGGGTGCAGGTGTCGACCGAGCCGAGCTACGTCTGGCACGACCACCGCACGCACTGGATGAGCGAGGACCTGCTGCCGCCCCCGGTGGCCGCCGACCCGACCCGCGAGCACGTGGTGTCGTCGTGGGTGGTGCCGATGACCTACGGCGGCACGCCGGTGCAGGTGCGCGGTGAGCTGACCTGGAGCCCGCCACCGCCGGCCTGGGTGGTGTGGCCGCTCTACGCCGTCCTGGCGCTCGCTCCGCTGGCGGCGGCGCTGGTCGGCCGGGGACCCCGCCCGCTGGGGCTGCTGCTGGTGCTCGGCGGGGCCGCTGCGGCGTACCACGCGGCGAGCACGCCGGAGCCCGCGGCGAGCGTCTCCTCGCACGCCGGCGCGCTCGTCTCGGCGCTGCTGCCCGGGCTGCTCGCGCTCGCCGTGGCCGTCGGTGGCCTGGTCGCCGCCGTCCGGGGCCGCGGCGGGCTGACCGCGCTGCTGGCCGTCGTCCTGGGCTGGCTGCTGCTCGTGCAGGGGCTGCCCGACGTCGACGTGCTGTGGACGGCGAACGTGCTCGCCCGGGGGCCGGTGCTGCTGACCCGCGCGGCGGTCGCGGTGCTGGTGGCCATGGGCGCCGGCTGCGTCGTCGGGGGCCTGGTCGGCACCCGCCGGTTCCGCGAGAGCCATCGCCCGGCCGACGGGTCCCTGCTCGGAGGCTGAGGAAGAGGACCCCCTGCCCCCCGCCGCTCGCAAGCTCGCGGCGGGACCCTGCAGGGAGCCGCGCGGCGGCGGGGGAGGGAGACCTCTCCTACACCGGGTCGGCGGCCACGGGCTGCAGGTGGCTGCGCTCGGCGAACAGCGCGTTGGCCCGCTCGAGGTCGGCCTCGAAGTCCACCTCGACGGCGGCGTGCTGCGAGATGTCGAGCGGCCGGACACGCAGCCCGGCAGAGGCGATCGCGGTCTCGATGCCGCGCTCGAAGTAGTCCTGCTCCGCACAGGTGGACAGGTGCTCGATCAGCACCGGCTTGTCGGCGGAGGAGACGTGGTTGATGCCGACCGCCTCGCCGAGGCCGCCGACGACGGTCTTGGACAGCTGGTCGATCCAGCCATGCGCGTCGACGGTGTACTTGACCTCCTCGTCGGCGACGGTGGAGGTGTCGACGCAGACGAAGCTCTCGTCGGCCCGCAGCGCCGGCAGGGCGGTCTCCAGCACGGCCGGGTCGAAGACGACGTCGCCGTTGAGCCACAGCACGCCGCCGTCGCGGGTGTTCCGCAGGGCGCGCAGCAGGCTCTGCGAGGTGTTGGTGACCCGGTAGTCGGGGTTGTAGGCGAAGCGCACGTCGGGGACCGCCCGCATGACGCGCTCGGCCTCGAACCCGACGACCACGGTGATGTCGACCGAGGGGCCGAGCACCGAGCGCAGCCCGTCGAGCTGGCGCTGCAGGATGCTGCGCCCGTCGTGCAGCGGGGTCAGCGGCTTGGGCCAGGGCCGGCCCAGCCGGGTGCCCATCCCGGCGGCGAGGATGACGACCTGGACGGGTACGTCCAGGCCCGGGCTGGCAGGCGCCGGCCCGTTCGGTTCGGCGGTGGTGGCGCGGTCAGCGAGCACGGTCGTCCCCTCCTCGGGTGGCGGTCCCGGCGGCCGGTGCCGGCGGGAAGAGCAGGTCGAGGACGCGCTCCGTGGCGTGCCCGTCCTCCAGGTGGCAGAAGGTCTGCTGGAACTCGGCATAGCGGGTGGCGTAGCGCTCGCGCACCCCGTCGAGGTCGGCGATGGCGTCGATCAGCTCCGTGCTGGTGGACAGCATCGGCCCGGGGGCGACGTCCTCCAGGTCGAAGTAGAACCCGCGCAGCTCGTCGCGGAAGTAGGCCAGGTCGTAGGTGAAGAACAGCATCGGCCGGCCGGTGATGGCGAAGTCGAACATCGTCGACGAGTAGTCGGTGACCATGGCGTCGGCGGCCAGGTACAGGTCCCGGATGTCGGGGTGGCTGCAGACGTCGTGCACCGGCGAGCCGTCGACGACCTCGAGCCGGTCCATGACCATGTTGTGCAGCCGCAGCAGCAGCACGTGGTCCTTCCCCAGCCGGGCGGTGAACGCGTCGAGGTCGACGGGGAACTCGAAGTCCTGCGGACCGGTCTTGTTGAACACCAGGTCGTCGCGCCAGGTGGGCGTGTACAGGACGACGGTCTGGCCCTCGTCGATGCCGAGGTCGGCGCGGACGGCGGCCCGGACGGCGTCCCGCCGGGGGCTGCTGAGCAGGTCGTTGCGCGGGTATCCGGTCTCGTGGATCTCGCCGCGGTAGCCGAAGGCGTTGCGCAGCCGCGGGGTGCTCGCCGCGTTCGGCGACAGCAGGAGGTCCCACCTGGCGATGTCGTGCTCCAGGTAGGCCAGCCGGCCCTCGGGCGCCCAGCGCACGTCGTTGTGGATGCGCTTGAGCGGCGTGCCGTGCCAGGTCTGCAGGTAGCGGGCGCCGGGCTTCTTCTCCCAGTCCAGCGGGATGTGGTCGTTGCTGACCACCAGGTCCGCACCCTCCAGCGCCGCGATCGACTCGGGACTGCCGAAGGTCACCGTGGCGACGTCGTCGGGGAAGGTCGCCTGGGTGTGCGGGGCCGAGAGCCACGTGTGGGTCGCCTGGACGCCGCGCTCGAGCAGCCCCTCGTAGAGCGCGCGGGGGCTGTCGGAGAAGTGGCCGCGGAAGGCCACGTAGACGATGTTCACCCATCTCCTCCCGTGGGGATCAGGTCTCCGGCGGCCCGGCGGGTGAGCACCGGGAGCAGCAGATCGGCCAGCTGCTGCCAGGAGTCGACCACGGTGAGCACCCCCGCGTCGAACAGCGCCGCTGCCCGCTCCGCGCGCTCCGCCTCCGGCACGAAGAGCAGGTTGCCGACGGTGGGGCAGCCCGCCCGCACCGCCGACAGCGCGCCGGGGACGGAGTCCTCGACGGCCAGGCCGGCCTCCGGCGCGATGCCCAGCTGCTCGCAGGCGTGCAGGTAGACGGCCGGGTCGGGCTTGCTGGTGGGCACCGGCAGCGAGTCCTCGGCGCTGAAGCGCACGGCCGGCGGGATCAGCTCGTCCAGCCCGGTGGCGGTGAAGCAGGCGGCCAGCCGGGTCAGCGCGCTGGAGCTGACCGCGGCGAGGCGCAGGTACGCCGACAGCGCCGTGAGGGCGTCGGTGGTCTCCGGGTGGGGGGTCAGCGTGGCGCCGAGGTGCGCGGTGACCGCCCGCTTCTCCTCGGCCACCCACGGCTCGACGTCGACGTCGGGGTGTCCGGCCTCGGCGGCCAGCCGGCGCGACGTCGTCCGGAAGTTCATGCCCGTGGTGGCCAGCCGCAGCTCCTCGGGGGAGAACCGGCGGTCGACGCCGAGCTCGGCGAGCAGGCGGTTGGTCACGTCGGCGGAGGCGACGAACGCCGGCTCCTCGGAGGGGAAGAGGTTGCCGTCGGCGTCGCAGAGGAGGGCCTCGAGCCGCGCGACGAGCGGCTCGGGGAGGGCGGGCATCGGGGCGGTACCTCCGGGTGGGACGGCGGTCATCGGGGCAGGGGGCGGGCCGAGGCGGCCAGGGTGGCGGCGACCGCGGCGCGGGCGCCGAGCCGGTCGAGCCGGTCCAGCGCGCCGCCCAGGTCGGCGACGAACGCCGGGTCGTCGCCGAGGTCGCCGAAGACCGGGCGGACGGTGAGCAGCGGGCGCGGGTCACCGAGCCCCTCCAGCGCCAGGGCCCGCAGCTCGGCGGCGCGCGGGTCCTCCAGCGGCAGCGGACGGCCGGCGTCGTCGGTGCCGCGCAGATAGCGGCACCAGCCGGCCACGGCCAGCGTGAGCAGCGGTGCGGACCGGCCCTCCGCCAGCGCCTGGCGCAGCGAGGGCAGCAGGTGCTGCGGCAGCTTCGCCGAGCCGCGCCGGCACAGCCGGGACAGCCCGTCGGCGATCGCCGGGTTGGCGAAGCGCTGCAGCAGCGTGTCCTTGTAGACGGCGAGGTCGACGCCGTCGGGCTCCGGCAGCAGCGGGGTGACCTCGTCGTCCATGAGCCGGGCGACGTACGCGACGAAGACCGGGTCGCACATCAGCTCGTCCATGCGGGTGTGCCCGGCCAGCGAGCCCAGGTGGCCCAGCGCGGAGTGGCTGGCGTTGAGCAGCCGGGTCTTCATCAGCTCGTAGTCGCCGACGTCCGCGACGAAGCGGACCCCGACCTCGTCCAGCGGCGGGCGCCCGTTGCAGAAGGCGTCCTCGATCACCCACTGGGAGAACGGCTCGGTGATCACCGGCCAGCGGTCGTCGACGCCGTAGCGGGTGGCGATCGCGGCGCGTTCCTCGGGAGAGGTCTGCGGGGTGATGCGGTCGACCATGCTGCTGGGGAAGGCGACCCGGTCGGCGATCCAGCGGGCGAGCACCTCGTCGCGCAGCCGGGCCAGGCCGACGACGGAGGCGCGGGTGGCCTCGCCGTTGCGGTGCAGGTTGTCGCAGGAGACGACGGTGAACGGGGCCAGGCCGGCCCGCCGACGCCGGTCGAGCGCCTCGACCAGGTAGCCGAAGACGGTGGCCGGCGCGGACGGCTGCGCCAGGTCGCGGACCACGTCGGGGTCGTCGGCGCGGAAGGCGCGCGTCTGCGGGTCGAGCGGATAGCCGCCCGGGGTGATGGTGAGCGTGACCAGCCGGGTGCGGCGGTCGCTGAGCCGGTCGAGGACGGCGGTGGGGTCGTCAGGGGCGTAGAGGTAGTCGACCATCACGCCGACGACGCGGGCCCGCTCGCCGTCGGGGCTGCGCTCGACGACGGTGTAGAGGTGGTCCTGCGGGGCGAG
>DASQXT010000023.1:0-2881 GCA_035639575.1 Geodermatophilus sp. | reverse complement strand
GTAGGCCACGCAGATCGGCACCGTCTCCAGCCCGGAGAGGACGTCGAGCTTGGTGAGGAAGTAGTCGGTGATGCCGTTGACCCGGCTGGCGTAGCGGGCCACGACGGCGTCGAACCAGCCGCAGCGGCGGTCGCGGCCGGTCGTGACGCCGACCTCGCCGCCCTGCGTACGCAGGTAGTCGCCCCACTGGTCGTGCAGCTCGGTGGGGAACGGCCCGGAGCCGACGCGGGTCGTGTAGGCCTTGAGGATCCCGACCACCCGCTCGATGCGGGTGGGGCCGATACCCGAGCCCGCCGCCGCGCCACCGGCGGTCGGGGAGGACGACGTGACGAACGGGTACGTGCCGTGGTCGACGTCGAGCAGGGTGCCCTGCGAACCCTCCAGCAGCACCCACTCCCCCGCGTCGAGGGCGTTGGCCAGCAGCAGCCGGGTGTCGGCGATGCGGTGCTCGAGCTCGCGGGCGTAGTGCGAGTACTCCTCCACCACCTCGTCGACGTCGATCGCCTTGCGGTTGTAGACCTTGACCAGGACCTGGTTCTTCTCCTGCAGGGTGCCCTCGAGCTTCTGCCGGAGGATCGACAGGTCGAGCAGGTCCTGCACCCGGATGCCGGTGCGGGCGACCTTGTCGCCGTAGGCCGGGCCGATGCCGCGGCCGGTGGTGCCGATCCGGCGCTTGCCCAGGAACCGCTCGGTGACCCGGTCCAGTGCCCGGTGGTGCGGCATGATCAGGTGCGCGTCGGCCGAGATGACCAGCCGCGAGGTGTCCACACCCCGCTCCTCGAGGCCGGCGAGCTCGCCGATGAGCACCTCGGGGTCGATGACGACGCCGTTGCCGATGACCGGCGTGCACCCGGGCGTGAGGATCCCCGACGGGATGAGGTGCAGCGCGTACCGCTCACCGTCCGGCGTGATCACCGTGTGCCCGGCGTTGTTGCCGCCCTGGTACCGGACGACGTACGGAACGCGCCCCCCGAGCAGGTCGGTGGCCTTGCCCTTGCCCTCGTCGCCCCACTGGGCGCCGATCAGCACGACTGCCGGCATCTCGCTGTCGTCCCCCTCGGACTCGTCACCGGCGGTCGACCGGCTGGCAGGTGGCAGGGTATCGGCATGCCCCTCGTCGAGTTCGACCTGCGCGGTCTCGCGCCCGGTTCGGCGCCGGCGCGCGAGGACGTCGCACCGGCGGCCGAGGCCGGCGCCCTGCTGGTGAGGGGGCCGGTGCCGGCGCTCGCGGCGGTGCTCACCACGCTGTGGAAGGCCGGGCGGACCGCCGAGGTCCCCGTCTCCTGGGAGCCCGCCGGCGACGGCGACTCCACCGCCCTGGCCCGCGCGCTCGGCATCGGCAGCGGGGCCGCACGGGAGCTCGGCCTGGTGCGCGACGACCACGGCGGTGTGCTGCTGCACCACGGCCGCCTGGAGGCGGCCGGGGACGACCGGCGGCGCCCGCTGGCGCGGCGGCTGGGCGCGCAGGCGCACCACGACGCCGTCAAGGTCGCCGACGGGCAGATCACCCGGATCGACGTGCGGCCCGACTGGCGGGCCGTGGACACCCTCGACGTGACCGTCATGACGCTGCCGCTGCGGCCCGGCCGCCGCACCCGGGGCCGGGCGGTGCAGATCGCCAGCGACCCGGCCCGGGTCCTCCGGGACGGCGTCCCCTACCCGCGGTCGGTCGACCGATGGACGTGGTACGCCGACGACCGGGTGCGCTGGCGTCTGCAGCCCTGACCGGCCTCCCTGCAGGGTCCCGCCGCGAGCCTGCGAGCGGTGGGGGGCAGGGAGGTCCTTTCTCAGGTGAAGACGCTGACCCCGCCGGGCCCCACGAGCAGGCCCACGATGATCAGCACGATCCCCCACAGCAACTGCCCGCGGACGATCGCGACGATGCCGGCGACGACGAGGACGACGGCGAGGATCCAGAGAAGCGTGACCATGCGGCACCTCCGGGAACGGGCGTCCGGA
Source organism: Geodermatophilus sp. (assembly GCA_035639575.1). Lineage (GTDB taxonomy): Bacteria > Actinomycetota > Actinomycetes > Mycobacteriales > Geodermatophilaceae > Geodermatophilus. The sequence goes on along the minus strand of DASQXT010000023.1, from coordinate 922 downwards.
CCGGACGCTGGGTACGGAGAGTAAACGATCTCGGCCCCGTCCCGCCCGTTCTCCGTCCTCCCATCACACAGGGTGATGTCAGGCTGCGGGGCGTCCCAGCCGCTCGCGCAGGTCGACGTGCCAGTCGACCTGGACCCGGCGCCCCACGTGCCCGCACGGTCGGACCAGGTCGAAGCGGGTGAGGACGGCGCCGGCGTCGGCCCACAGCAGCGCCAGGTGACCCGCGGCGTGCCGTGACCCGTCGGGGTCGAGGGCGAGCTGCAGCTGGCGGCTCGGGTCCTGGCGGTAGAAGGCGCGCAGGCCGTCGGTGGCCGCGGCGGGCAGCTCGCCGTCGTCGGAACGCCAGACCCGCACCACGTCCGTGGGGGTGCGCAGGATCAGCCCGCTCATCGGCAGGCCCAGGTTGTCGGTGCCGGTGTCCAGGAACTCCAGCTGGCGGGCCTGCAGGGGGTCGGAGAGGTCGTCGGGGCCGGCGCCCCACGGGCGGAGTCGCTCCATCGCCTCGCGCCGGACCAGCTGGTGGTCCAGGTGCCGGTCGGCGGTCGGGTGCCAGCCCTGCCGCTCGTGGATCGCCGCGCTGACCGCGACGCCGGCCGACAGCGCCTCGTGGACGGCGAGCAGCAGCGGACGCAGGCGCGCGGTCACGGCGGCGGGTGAGTGGTCCACGGGAGCAGTGTGCGGGTCCGTGCCGACGTCCCCGACGGACCACTGCGGGCGTTCCGCGGGATTGCGGGCGCTGGAGCGCCGGCAATCCGCGAGGAACGCCCGCAGTGCGCTGCCTACGGCGCCAGGCTGGGGTCGCAGTCGCGCAGCAGCTGGGTGCAGCGCTCCTGCTCGTCGGTCTCGCCGATCGCCTCCGCGGCACGGGCCAGCACGGTCACGCAGCGCAGGAAGCCACGGTTGGGCTCGTGCGACCACGGCA
>DASQXT010000022.1:0-13309 GCA_035639575.1 Geodermatophilus sp. | reverse complement strand
TCCCGCGGCCAGCCGTCGTCGACCAGCAGCAGCTCCAGCCGCCGGCCGAGCACCACGTCGACCTCGGCGGCCGGCAGCTCCGAGCCGAACACCACCTCGCGCAGCGCCCAGCCACGCCCGGCGGCGGCCCCGGTCGCGACGGCCGCGGCCAGCTCCTCGACCCCGGCCACGTCCATGCGCAGTGCCGCCCACCGCAGCGCCGGCGGCAGCGCCGAGACCGGGACGGCGTCGCCCAGCCGGGCCAGCCAGCCCGGATCGGCGACCAGCAGGTGCCCGAGCAGTTCGCCGTGCTCCGCCGTCCACCCCCTCGACGACCGCCACTGCGCGAGCAGCGCGTCGCCGACGACCTCGCGGCGGGTGGCCAGCAGCGCCAGCTCCCAGGTCTGTCCGGTGAGCCGGAACAGCGGCAGGTCGACGCCCAGGGCCAGCGCCTGCTCGACCAGCAGGCCGGCCGCACGGTCCAGCCGGGCGATCCGGCGCCCGCTGCGCACCTCGACGGCCAGCGCCGTACACAGGTCGGCCTGCCCGATGCCGGCCACCTCGACGGCGAACTCGGCCGGGCCCGCGGTGCCGTCGAACACCTCGTCCAGCAGCGCCCCCAGCACCCGGCCACGCACCTGCTCGGCGACCGCCGGCCAGCGGTCGACCGCCGCCCGCAGCGCCGTCTCGACGGCCGGGCTGTCCGCGGCGAGGTCCAGGGCGGCGGCCGCGTTGCCCCCGCGCCCCAGCCAGCGCGGTGCGGCCGACGACTCGAGCACGCTGGCCACCTGGTCGGCCGACAGCCCGGCGGCGTCCTGCTCGGCCCAGGCGTCGGCGAACAGCCAGGCGTCCAGGCGGCGCAGGTCGGCCAGCTCGTCGGGCGCGAGCTCGCCCTTGCTCGCGGCCTCGAGCAGCGTGCGGGCGCGCTCGGTGTCGTGCGCCGCGGCCGCCGCCCGCGCGGGCGCGTCCGTGAGCCCCACGCCGACCGGCGCGGTGTCGCCGACGTCCTCGCGGGTGCCGGTGTGCAGCGAGACGCCGCCGGTCAGGGCGCGCGGCAGGACGGCGAAGAGCACCTCGGCCACTTCGCGGCCCGATGCCGTCCGCACCGGGAGCGCGCAGCTGCCCGAGCCCGCGGCGAGCGTGGCCAGCAGCCCGGCCAGCGGCGGGGTGAGCGCGTCCACCTCGTCGGGGGTGAGCGCCGGCGCGGCCCGGGCGGCGACCGGCACCCGCAGCGGCGGCAGGTCGGCGGTCGGGGTGGCGTCCTCGGGGAGGGCGTCGAGGAACCGCCCGGCCCGGCGCAGCGCGAGCAGCTCGCGCACGCCCAGCCGGCCGCCCTCGTCCCACAGCAGGTGCACCAGGTAGTTGCCGGGGCGGCCGAAGCCGTCGGCGCGCGCGGCCACCGCGCGGTAGAGCACCCGGCCGGCGCCGCGGGACAGCACCCCGTAGGCCTCGCCCTCCTCGGGCCGGAAGCCGACCAGCGCGCCGAGCGCCTTGCGGGTGCGGCCGACCTCGGCCGGCCAGTCCGCCGAGTGCGCGTAGACGCCGAACCCGGGCCCCTCCAGCGTGCGGCTGGCCGAGGTGTAGAGCGCCTGCGGGCAGGCCCGGCCGCTCACCGCGACCACTCGCCGCGCAGGCCCGCGCCGTACCCCTCGGGGTCTCCGTAGCCGGAGTCGAGGCCCTCGGCCGAGAGGAACCCGGAGCGGGCCAGCAGCACCAGCAGCGGATCGAGCACGCCGACCGGCGCGATCCGCGGGTAGCCGCCGTCCCGGGCGTCGGAGCCGGTGGCCGAGACCGCGTGCACCGTCGGCCGCGGGAGCCGGTGCAGCACCGCCGTCAGCAGGTTCGACCCGCCGCTGACCTCGAGGAAGTCGACCAGCCGGGAGCTGTTGTCGCGCACGTCGTCGAACCAGTGCGCCAGCGGCATCGTGCGCAGGTCGGGGTCGCGCAGCGTCTCGGCCGGGAAGTCCGGCACGCCGCGCAGCTTGTCGGCCTTGCTGAGGACGACGGCGGTGGCCACGTCGTCCACGTGCGCGTCGAGCGGCAGGTTCCGGGCGGCGCGCAGCACGTTGGCCAGGTTGACCACCATCTGCGTGTGCCGGGCCAGGCCCATCGAGTCCTCGCCGGGGTCGGCCACCGAGCGCAGCCGCGGGAAGACGCCGGGGGAGAGGACGACGAGCAGCGAGGTCGCCGCGTACAGGAACCGCCCGTAGAGGCCCATGTCCTCGCTGCGGTACAGCTGCTCGCCGGAGGCGTCGAAGAAGACCAGGTTGACCGTGCGCTCGGCGCCGTTCCGGCCGGTGCCGCGCAGCACGAGCATGAACGGCTCGGGGGAGCTGCCCTCACCGAGCAGGGGCAGGGTCAGCGGCAGCTGCTGGCGCTGCACCAGCAGCCGGTAGCGGTGGTCGTCGAAGCGGGCGGCGGACTCCTCGTCCATCTCGACGGAGACGCCGAGCGGGGCCAGCGCGCCCTCGTGCAGCAGGTCGATGAGCACCGTCAGGTAGGTGCTCTTCGAGGCGCCGGTCAGCCCCACCAGGCCGACCACGATCGTCGGCCGGTCGAGGTACTCCGGCGGCAGCCGGTGCCCGCGCGGGCAGGTCGGCACCACGCTGGCGGCGGCCGCGCCGGCGGCGTCCCGGGCCGTGGGCACCGGCAGGGGGTCGGTGCGCAGCGGGTCGAGCAGCCGCTGCCAGCGGGTGCGGCGCTCCACCGGCGGCCGGGTCGGCGCACCGGTGGCGTCGCGCCACACCGGCGCGGTCAGGGGCTCCAGGCAGCGGGGGCAGACGCGGCGGCGCATCGTCAGCGGACGAACAGCGCGAAGAAGACGACGGTGGTGACCGCCAGGATCGCCAGCAGCACCCGCTGCCGCTCCCGGAACCGCTGGCGGCGCGCGTCGAGCCGCTGCTGGGCCAGCGCGCGCTCGTACAACCCGGACACGGTGCTCCTCTCGAGGGGTCGGGGCTTCAGAAGACGACGTGGTAGAGGACGGCGAGCAGCAGCCCGGCGACGACGCCCAGCAGCACCATCGCCGCGGCGGCCACGGCGAAGCCGGACCAGGTGTCGGCGACCGCCCGCTCCAGCCGGGCCAGCTCGTAGCGCGCCGCCTCGGTGACCGCACCCAGGGAGCGCAGGTCGCGCATCGTCGTCCGCGGGTCGGGGATCTGCGAGGTCTCGCCGAGCCAGCGGGTGCGCTGCTCCACCTGGCGGGCCAGCTGGGCCACGGTCGGGCGGCGCTCGGGGTTGAACCGCAGCGCCTTCTCCACGCTGTCGCGCAGGTTGGGCGGTACGCCGCTGAGGTCCAGCCGGCCGGCCCGCAGCGCCAGGTAGTAGTCGGAGTCGGGCATCGTGTCGTCGGGGTCGACCGGGTGCACCGCGCCGGCCGCGTAGGCGATGACCAGGCCCCAGCTGTAGACGTCGCTGGCCTCGGTGAGCGCCGCACCCGCCAGCTGCTCCGGGCTGGCGAACAGCTTCGTGCCCAGCGCCGCCATGCCGGTGGTCGCGGTGCCCGACGGCGGCTCCGGGCCGATGTAGCGGCTGATGCCGAAGTCGACCAGCCACACGTCGTCCCCGGAGATGATGATGTTGCCCGGCTTGACGTCCCGGTGGACGACGCCGGCGGCGTGCACGTCGCGCAGCGCGCGCAGCAGCCCGATGGCGATCCGGCGCAGCTCCTCGGCGTTGAGCCCTCCGGAGCGGTGTGCCATGAACTCGTCCAGCGGCGTCCCGGAGACGTACTGCTGCACGTAGTACGGCGCCTCGGCCGCGAGGTCCTGGTCGACGATGCTGGCCACCCGCGAGCTCTTCACCCGGGCGGCGTTCTCCACCTCCCGGGCCAGCCGCTTGCGGGCCAGGTCCGGCGCGCCCTCGGGCAGCCGCTTGATGACGACCAGCGCGCCGTCGGGCCCGGCCGACCCGACGAAGACGTCGGCGCCCTGGCCGCCGCGCGGCAGCCGGCACAGCAGGTCGTAGGGACCGATGCGGTCCGGGTCGCCGGGCTCCAGCAGTCCGATCTGGCGGGTCCCGGCCAGGTCGGCGACCGCTCCGGCGGGATCGAGCGCCTCGTCCACGGTGGTGCGGCCCTCCCTGTCGGTGGCAGTCGAGACCCGACCGTAGATCAGCTGCCTGTGCACCGGCTGGGAGTCGCGCACGCCGCCGGACGGGAGCCCGCGGCCTGGCACCACGGCGCCGTCCGGGGCGTGGGTCGGTCCCGGGAAGCTCAGGCGGTGAGTGCAGGTGCACTCACCGCCTGAGCTTCCCGGGATGAGGACCTGCTGGCCGGGCCTGCCGCCGGCTCCCGCGGCGTACCGGACACCGTGCGGGGTCGTCTCCACAGCGAGCCGGCCCGTCCACACCTGCCGTCCGGTGCGGCCGACGGTGCCCGGGCGACGACACCCTCGGGACGTGCCGTCGTTCGACCTGTCCGGGGCGCTGCGCCGCATCCGTCGACGCGCCGACCTGTCCCAGCGGCAGCTCGCCGCTGCCTGCGGGCTGTCCCAGTCGGCCGTCGCGCAGGCCGAGAGCGGACGGCGGGACCTGCCCGTCGGCGCCCTGGTCCGAGCCGCGGAGCAGGCCGGGCTGCGGCTGGTACTGCTCGACGACGCCGGTCAGGAGGTCCCCGGGATGTCACCGGACGCCGTCCGGGACTCCTACGGCCGCCGTTTCCCGGCGCACCTCGACACCGCCTTCTCCGACGAGCGCGAGGGGCGCTACGAGCACCGCCGGGACCGGCCGCGCCCCTGGTTCACCGTGGACGTGGACCGGGCCGCCCGCGACGCCCGCCGACGCCGCGTCGGCACGCCCGAGGACCACCACCCCGTACGCCCCGGGAACTCACCGGCCGAACGGCGGGCCCGGCGCCAGGAGGCCGCACGGCAGCGCCGCGACGAGGCGCGGCGCAACCGGCCGGCCAGGGCGGCGCCCGGGTTCGCCGACGGGTTCACCTGCTGCTGTCCCCGGGCCTGCGACGAGCTGGACGACGGCAACGGGCGGCCGGTGCACGCCCCGGGCTGCCCCTGCGGGTGCGACCTGGACTGACGAAGGACCCCCTGCCACTCGCCAGCTCACGGCGGGACCCTGCAGGGGGCCGAGGGTCAGCCGGCGGTGAGGAGGCCGGACTCCTGCCGCACCAGCCGGCCGGCGTCCAGCGCTCGAGTGAGCGCGACCTGCAGCAGCGGGGTCAGGGACGGCGTCCGGCGGCGGTAGCCGAAGGCCTCGGCGGTGCGCACGAACAGCTCGTCCTCGGCCAGCTCGCCCGCGGCCCGGCACAGCGCGGTCATGGCGTTGCCGACCTCCTCCGGTGCGACGTGCTCCAGCGGCCGGTCGGCACTGGCCGCCTGCCGACGGAACCCGGTCCAGGCGGCGCGGTCCAGCGACTCGGGCCAGGCGAAGTCGCCGTCGAGGACGCCGTCGGGCAGCAGCCGCAGCAGCGCGTCGCGGCGGGCCTCGCTGACCCGGGACAGCCCGAAGGCGCCGGCCGCGATCCGCACCAGCCGGTCGCGGTGCACCGGGCCCTCCGCCCTGATGCCGGCGGTCAGCACCCGCCGCACGGTGCGGGCGGCCCGGGGGTCGTCCAGCGAGTCGAGCGCCTTGCGCTCCAGGCCGCCCTTCGGGGTCCAGGGCGAGAACGCCGTCTCGCCGTCCGGCAGCGGAGCGGTGGGCTTCCGCGCCGCCCGCCGGGCCGGACGCGCGGCGGCCGGGGCCGCCGGTGCGGGCTCGGGCGCGGCGGCGGTCTCCGCGGGGACGGCCGCTCCGGTCACCACGGTCCCCACGACCGCCGGGGGCGCGGCCCGCAGCGGCACCACCGCGCGGACCTCGGACGCCGGGGGCTCGGCGGGCGCCGGCACCGGCGGGACGACGGCGGGCGGGTCCAGGGGCGCCGGCACCGCAGAAGCCGGTGCCGCGGGCGCCCGCGCGGGGACCGGCACCCCCGCGACGGCGGCGACCAGCCGGTCGAGCACGGCCTCGCGGTCGCGCAGCCAGGTCGGCAGCCAGACCCGCTCGACGGCGGGCCAGCCGAGCATCCCCGACAAGACCTCGACCGGCAGGCCGTCCCGGTCGCCGACGGTGCGCCGCCGGGCCCACGCCGGGCCGTCGAGCAGCACGGCCATCACCGGCTCGTCGGGCGTCTCGGTCCGGGCCACCGACAGGTCGACGCGGAAGTCCGAGAGGCCGACGTCGGTGCGCACGCTCAGGCCCCGGTCGCGCAGCGCCGCGGCGATCTCCTCGCGGTGCCGGTCCGGGACGGCGACCGGCCGGGCCTCGCGCGGCAGCGCGTCGGTGCCGAGCGCGGCCAGGTCGAGGTAGGCGCGCAGGTGCTTCACGCCGACCGACGACGTCTGCTCGGCGCGCAGCTGCGCGGGGTCGAACGAGGACAGGACGACGACCTGCCGGCGGGCGCGGGTGACCGCCACGTTGAGCCGCCGCTCGCCGCCGACCCGGTTGAGCGGGCCGAAGTTCAGCGGCAGCACGCCGCGGTCGTCGACGCTGAAGCCGGTGGAGAACAGCACCACGTCGCGCTCGTCACCCTGCACGTTCTCCAGGTTCTTGACGAACAGCCCCTCGCCGTCGGTGCGGTCGAGCGCCTCGACCAGCCGCTCGTCGCCGGCGTCGCGCAGCAGGCCCTCGATGTAGGCCCGCTGCTGGGCGTTGAAGGTGACCACGCCGATCGACGGCAGCACCTCCGGGGACGCGTCGAAGCGGCGGCGCACCTCCGCCACGACCGCCTTGGCCTCCATCGGGTTGGTCCGCAGCAGCCGCCCGGCGCCGGTGCGGTGGAAGGTGCCGTTGACCCGGATCAGCGAGATGCCGCGGCCGTCGACGTCCGCCGAGGGCCGGCCGTGCGTCGGCGCCGGGAACGACGAGAGCCGGTTGTCGTAGTAGTTGGCGTTGCTGAACGCGATGAGCGACTCGTCCTGACTGCGGTAGTGCCAGGACAGCCACTGCCGCGGCACCCGCGCCTGCACGCACTCGGAGAGGATCGACTCCTCGTCCTCGACCGAGGTGCCCAGCAGCTCGACCGCGTCCTCGTCGGTGACGCCGTAGGTCGGCTCGGCGAAGGACGTCGGCGGCATCTGCCGGCTGTCGCCCACGACGACCGCGGCCCGGGCCCGGCCCAGCGCGCCGACCGCGTCGGCCACCCGGATCTGCGAGGCCTCGTCGAAGACCACCAGGTCGAACAGGCCGGCCTGCGCGGGGAAGAACCGCGCCACCGAGTCGGGGCTGACCAGCACGCACGGCATCACGCTGGTGACCAGGCGGCCGTAGCGGGCCAGCAGCGCGCGCACGCCGAGCCCGCTGCGGGCCTTGGCCAGCTCCCGCTGCAGCGCGCCGACCTCGCCGTCGTCGCCGGCGGCGTCGAGGGACCGGGCGCCGAGCACCGAGGCGGGCAGCGCCGAGCGCAGGTGCGCCCGCACCGCCCGCGAGGCGGCGGTGAACCGGGTGATCGCCCGCTCGTGCGCGTCGGCGTCGAAGTCGTCGAGGCCGGCCGCGTCGCGGCGCTCGGTGACCGAGGCCCGCGCCAGCCCGCGCTCGAAGGCCCGGACGGCGTCCTCGGCGGGCAGCTCGCCGGTGACCAGCAGCGCCCGCGCCTCGTGCAGACCGGCGGCGCGCAGCGGCTCGAGGGTGTCGACCAGGTCGGCCCAGCGGCGCAGCGACATCAGCCCGGTGTGCTCGACGCCGCGCTCGGGCCGGGTCATCTGCCAGCGCAGCACCAGGCCGTCGTCCCCGGCCCACTCGGCCAGCCGCCGGGAGTTGCTGCGGCACACCCGCAGCAGCGCCGCCACCGCGTCGCGCAGCCGGGCGACGGTGGCGCCCGCGGAGGGGTCGGGGCCTCCGCCCTGCACGACCCAGCGGCGCAGCGCGACGGCGAACTCGCTGGCGCTGTCGGTGGCGGTGCCGGCCCGCTCCAGCCACTCGACCTGCCCGACCAGCAGCTCCGGCTCGGCCAGCGGGTTCCAGGTGGGCGGCACGGCCAGGCCGGGGATCACCGAGGCGCGGGCGACGATGCCGTGCGCGGCGGTCTGCAGCCGCCACAGCTGCGCGGTGAGCTCCGGGACGTCGCCGAGCGACACCTTCACGCCCGGCCGCAGCACCGGCTGCAGCTGGTCGCGGACGGCCCGCAGCCCCGCGCGGCGGGCCAGGAACCGGCCGGCCTGCGCGGTCTGCGCGGCGACGTAGAGGTCGGCCAGCGGCAGCTCCAGCGCGGCCGGGGTGGCCAGCTCCATCCCGGGGTGGACGGCGCCGGAGAACGCGGCCACCTCGCCGAGCACCGTCGTCGTCGCCACGTTCCAGCGCTCGGTCGGCACCTCGTCGAGGACGTCGAGCGTCGTCGGCGGGCCGCAGAGCAGGTGGGCCAGCGCGTCGAGGTCCGCGGGCGTGCGGACCTCGCGCAGCACGCGCGCCAGGTGCGGCTCGCTGGGCAGGTCGCGGACGGCCTGGTCGACGGCGGCGGCGGTCTGCTGGGCGGCGAGCAGGTCGACCTGCGCGGTGTCCACGAACGCCCAGGCGTGCCGCGGCGAGGGGCGCACCAGGTCGGCGATGTCGGGCAGCAGCGCCAGCGCGCGGCGGACCGCGGTGAGCGTCCCGGCCGAGGCGGCGGCCACGAACGCGGGGGAGACCGGCAGGCTCGGGACGCCGTCCCGCCGGGCCAGCGTCGCCGTCCGCGCGGTGTAGTACGACAGCCCGGCGGCGTTCTCCGCGTGCAGCCGCTCGGCGTAGCGGGCCAGCGTGCGGCGGGCCGAGCGCAGGTCATCGGAGTCTGCGGACAGGCCCTCGTCGTCTACGGCGACCGCGTGCTCGAGCGCGGCCTGCACCTGGGCGCGCACCACGGAGGCCTTGGCGCCCTTGTCGTGCAGGTCGAGCGCGAACGGGCCCATGCCGACGGCCTCGAGCCGCCGCGCGACGACGTCCAGGGCCGCGCGCTTCTCGGCGACGAACAGCACCCGCTTGCCGTCGGCGACCGCGCGGGTGAGCAGGTTGGTGATCGTCTGGGACTTGCCGGTGCCGGGCGGGCCCTCGAGCACGAAGGTGCGCCCCGCGGCGGCCTCGGCGACCGCGCGCAGCTGCGAGGCGTCGGCGGGCACCGGGCAGGCGGCGGCCAGCTCGTCGAGGTCGGTGGCGCCCGCGGTGTCGGGGACCGGGTCGACGAACGCCTCCGTGGGCCGGTGCACGAGGTGGTGCACCAGCGGGTTGGCGGTCAGGTCGGCCCAGTGCTCGTCGAGGTCCTTCCAGAGCCGGTACTTGGCGAACTGCAGGACGGCGAGGTCGGCGGTGGCCTCGACCCGGTGCGGCAGCCCGGCGTCGGCCAGCGCCTGGCGCATCGCCTGCAGCGACCCGTCCAGGTCGATGCCCGCGCCGTCCTCGCCGGGTTCGGTCAGCCCCGGGACGGCGAGGCCGTGCACCTGCCGCAGCTTCTCCAGCAGGCAGTAGTTCGGGGTGCTGGACCCGGTGTCGTCGAGCGCGAGCCGGTAGACGCCGTTGCGGCTGGTCGGGGTGAGGGTGACCGGCACCAGGACCAGCGGGGAGCGCAGCGGCCGGCCGTCGAGCTCCCACACCAGGCTGCCGAGGGCCAGGTACAGGTTGTTGGCGCCGGTCTCCTCGCGCACCGTCTTGGCCTTGTAGGCGAGGTGGCGCAGCCGCGGCAGGTAGCCGCCCTCGCTGACCTGGGCGTGCATCGCGCGGCGCTCGACGAGCACCTCGGCCAGCTGGGCGTCGGGCAGGTCGCGGGCCGTGGCCAGGCCGCGCTCGCGGTGCACGGCGGCGATCCGGTCGTCGGGCAGCAGCTGCACGGCGGTGCCGCTGTGCAGCAGGTCCTCCAGCACGGCCAGGGAGGACGCCGGCACGGTCAGCGGCAGGCCGGCCCGCTCGCTGTAGTTGATCAGCCGGTTGCGCAGCGAGAGGTCCAGCAGGCTGTTCTTCCACTGCTGCACGCGGGCCGGGATCTCCGGGCGGCCGGACTGTCCCGGCACCCCGCCCACCCCCGGCGCCCGCTCGACCGGCCGGGCCGCGACGCTGTGCACCGCCGGCCGGTACTCGACGACCTGCACCGCGCCGTCCCGGCCGCGGGTGCGGGCCGGCAGCGGCACGATGCCGTCGCGCCGGGAGCGGTGGACGTCGGTGACGCCCAGGACCCGGTCGAGGTCGCCGGCGCCGGCCAGCCAGGCGCTGTAGGCGGGGGCGTGCAGGTCGGCGCCGGCCGAGCCGCGGCTGGTGAGCAGCGTGGTCTCGACCAGCCGGATCAGGCCCAGGTCGACCAGGTTCACCAGCGGCGCGACGTCGGTCGTGGCGACGCTCTCCGCGCTGCGCTCCTCGCGCCAGTAGCCGAGGAACGCGTGGCCCTCGGCCACCCACAGCAGCGGCCGGATGCCGGCCTGCTCCAGCGCGGCGGCCAGCGTGACGACGGTGTCCAGGCAGGTGCCGACCCGCCCGTCGAGGACGTCGCCGGGGGTGCGCACCTTCTGCCCGACGTCGGCCCAGGACGCCGGGGGCTCGGTGTAGCGGATGGCGCGGCGCTGCATCGCCTCGGTGAGCGCGGCGACGATCTCGTCGACCCGCTCGGGGCCGGACTGGTAGCCCTGCACCGAGCCGCTGCCGGTGCGCGCCTCCAGCAGGTCGGCGGCCTCGCCGATGAGCGTGGTCACCGACGGGTGGTTGGGCAGCACGTGCGCCGCGAGCATCTCCAGCGCCAGCGGCACGGGGGCGGCCAGCCACTGGTTGGCGGCCAGCACCTGCACCGGGACGGCGGTGCCGCCGACGTCCTCGCCGTCCACGAGCAGGTCGATCTCGATCGAGCCGGGGCGCTGCTCCTCGATCTGCAGCATCGCGGCGGGGTCCATGGCCAGGCCCACGTCGTTGAGCACCGTGGTGTGGCCGGCGTCGAGGTCGACGAGCAGCTCGACCGGGGTGCCGATCGGGCCCTCGGCGTCGCGGACGCCCAGCCGCACGGTCGCGCCCTGCACCGCGCCGCCGTGGTTGGTGAACGCCAGGCGGGAGACGACCGGGACGCGGTTGTGGGCCAGGGCGTAGCTGAGCACCGGCGTCGAGGTCGCCTGGATCGCGACGGCCGGCCGGGTGCCGGGGCCGGAGGGCCGGACCGAGGTGCTCATGGCGTCCTGTCTACCGGTCCGGACGGAACGGTCCCCTCAGGTCGCCGAGGCGTCTGGGGCGGCTGTGACGGGTGTGCCGGGACTGACTCCGGATCCGACCGGGTGCCCCTGCGGAGGGTCACGCCGCCGCGGCCGCGTGCCGATGACGGCCGGCCGTGCAGCGGTCCCCCGCGCGTTGTGCGGCGCGCCGGGGAGCGGGGAGGCGCCTCGGCCGGTGATCCGTAGGGCTGAGCTACTGCGCACGTGTGCGTATGGCTCCGCGGTGCCCTCCGTTGCGAGCGTTGACGTGCCCGCTCCATCCGTCAACCCGCAGAGGAGAGGTCATGTCCCAGACACTGCAGCAGCCCCAGGGCCAGGCCCAACAGACACAGCCGGGCTTCTACTCCGTCGTCGTCAACGTCAACGGGAGCCGGGCTCGCGCGTCGAGCACGGGCATCCAGACGAACCGGACCGGGACCGGGGAGTACCTCGTCACCTTCCCCGAGCCGATCGACCGATGGGCGTGGTTCGTCTCGCTGGGGGCGGCTGACGACAGCGACCAGACCGCTGGCTCCGCCACCACGGAACTCGACGAGATGGGCGTCACCGACACCCTCATGGTGCGGACCTTCAACGCTGCTGGAGCCGCGGCCAACCGTCCCTTCCACCTGTACGTTCGGCGGCTCAACTCGTAGCCCCTCGGACAGGTTGCCACGGCCCTGCCCTGGCGTCACCGGGGCGGGGCCGTGATCGCTGCTCACGGCACCAGACCCGCCTGCTGAGCGCGCAGGACCGTCGTGAGGCGGTCCCCGGTGCCGAACTTTGCGTAGACGTGTTCCAGGTGCTTGTGCACGGTGCGGGTTGAGATCGCGAGGCGGCGACCGATCGCTGCCGCCGTCAGTCCCTCGGCGAGCAGGTGAAGGACGGTCAGCTCGCGACCGGTGAGCCGGGCCTCCTCCACGGCCGGCCGGCCGTTACCGTCAGCGGCTGATTCCCTGCGCTGCTGCCATCGGGCCAACTCGGCAGCCTGTCGCTCGAGGCCGACGAGCACTGGTTGCAGCCGGGCGGCGAACGCCAGGTCGCCATCCGAGAAGTCGCCGTCCGGGCGGGCGACGATGAGGTCGCGACGCTCCCTTCCACACACATGGAGCGGGATGCAGAGCTGCTCGGTGACGCCGTAGGTGCGGCTGACCCCCCGCCACTCGGCCACCCGTGACCGGTCGGCGATGCCCGAGGGCACGCGTCCGGCGGACTGGGGCAGAGGTGATCTCGTGACGCCGTACCAGTGGGCGAGGGGGGCGAGGTCCGCAACCTGACGCAGCTCCTCCAGCCGCGCCATCGTCAGGCGGGCCGGCAGGGGGTGCAGCATGTACTCCCCGGTGGCGTCCACGGCGTGCAGGCCTGTGGCGAAGGCGTCGAAGGTGGCCGTCAGTTCGGCATTCAGCTCTGGGTACGGCACCTCGGTGAGCGGCTGTCGCAGCACCTCTGCCACGAGGTCGAACCAGCGCCCGAGGCGTGGGTCTGCTCCGCGCATGACGGCTCCTCGTCACCACGCGGAGCGCTCGCCGAGCCGGTACTCGGTCTGGCCGGTGACCACGGCGGACCCGTGTTGGGAGCCAGAGCCGAGCCGCAAGCGTGCGCTCCGCATGCTCCCCCTGACCCCACCAGCGTGGGCACGGGCCGCCCATCTCACAAGGGACCGATGCCCCGGTCATCGGGAGGATTGATCGGTGAGGCCGGCGTGCTCGCCGCGCGGTCTGGGTGGTGTGCGATCGGGGCGCGTCGTCCAGCCGCCGGTGCCCCTCAGTCGCACACCGGCGGCTGGACCGTGACCTGGAGGTGGTATCCGTCGGTCGTGTGTGATCGGCTGCTGTGACGCCGGTCCTCGGGCCCGGGACCGTCGGCCACGACACGGAGGAGCGAGGAAGGCATGAGTCTCACGGCCACCCCGGCGGACAGCGACACCGGCAGCGACCGGGTCCTGCGGGAGATCGAGGACCGCGTCCTCTGGCTGGCGACCGCGATCGTCGACCAGGCCAACCGGGTGCGGCCGAACCCGGGCGGCCTCAAGGTCGGCGGACACCAGGCCTCCAGCGCCTCGATGGTCACCATCATCCTCCTGACGACCTGCGCCGGCTGCTGCCCGGCGACGGCCCCGGCGCCGCGGACCTCCGCGCCCTCATCACCGACGTCCCGGACGCCGACCTGGCCGCCGCGGGCTCGACGAGGCCTCCGGCTGGGTGCTCGACAGC
>DASQXT010000021.1:0-18522 GCA_035639575.1 Geodermatophilus sp. | reverse complement strand
CGGGCGCAGGTCGGTGGTCATGTCGTTCCTCGTCTCGCCGGCGCCGGGGTCCGGCGCTGCAGGTCGGGTCGGGCGGGCGGGTGGATCTGGCGGGTGCGGATCGGTCGGCGCCGCACCCCCGACGGGAGCGGGGCGGGACGGCCGGGTCAGGCGGCGGACCGCAGGGCGGCGGCGCGGCCCGAGGCGGCGGGACGGCGGCCGGTGGGGTGGACCAGCGTCAGGACCGGGGCGGTGCGGGTGCGGGCGGCCTCGCGGGCGGCGATCTGGCGGCCGAGGTGCCACGCGGTGCAGTCGTCGCAGTAGGCCAGCCAGCGGGTGGCCGGGTGCCGGTGGCAGGGCCGGGGGCCGGTGCGCAGGGCCTGGGCGGTGAAGGTGGTGGTGGAGGCGGACATCGCCTGCTCCTCTCGTCGAGCCGGGGCCGGGGTCCCGGTGGCTCTTCCGATACGAGGAGCCTGTCGGCCGCGGGGCGGCCGGACGATCGAGCAGACCCCCGGATGCGACGCGCGGATCCCCCGTTCCCGGGGTGGGGTCCTCCCCCGCTCCGGCCGGGGGCCGGGTCCCCGGCTCAGCGCCCGGCGGAGGCCGAGAGCAGCCGCTCGCAGGTCTGCACGAGGGCACTGGCGAGGCGCCGGGCGGCGCCGGGGGTCGCCGGGTGCGCGGCGACGCGCTGCCAGCGGGCCAGCTGCTCCGCGGCGGCCCGCGCCAGGTCCTGCGGAGCCGCGGCCGGGCCGCACCCCAGCCGCGCCCACGCCTCGACCCCGTCCGCACCGAGCAGGACCTCGGCCGCCCGGCGCTGCTCGTCGGGGACGCACAGCTCCCCGGAGCACAGCACGTCCAGCAGGTCGAGCTCGGCGACCTCCTGCGCCGCCGACCGGACGGCGTCGAGCTGGTAGCGCAGCGGCCGGGCGTCGCCCCGTGGCGGCGGGACCTGCAGGGTCGCCTCCAGCTCGGCCAGGGCGTCCCGCACCCGGAGGGCCTCGACCCGCGGCAGCAGGCGGTGGTCGACCAGCCGCTGGACCGCCGCCGTCCCCGCGGTGGGGTCCGCGTCGCCGGCGGCCAGGGCCACCACCGCCTGGCAGCGGCGGGTCACGGCCGGAGCGGTCGGGTCGCCGCGGAGGAGCACGCCCACCGCCTGGGTCGGGTGCACCCCCAGCGGGAGGTCGGCGGGCCGCTCGCCGTCGGCCACGAGGACCCAGGCGTCGGCCGCGGGGACCCCGGCGTCGGCCGCGTCGCCGGAGTCGTCCTCGACCCGGCGGACGGTGCACGCGGGGGTGCCGGCCGCCAGCCCCTCGGTCAGCGCGGCCACGGCCGGGACGGGTGGTCCGACGACGGCGATCCGCGGCGGCCCGTCGAGGGCGCGGGCGAGGGCGTGCAGGCGGTCGGCCCGGGGGCTGCCGTGGTAGAGGTCCCGGGCGGAGCGCACGAGGGTCCGCACCCGGTCGAACAGGCCGGGGCCGATCGGCGGAGCGGCCCCCCCGGCCGGTCCGGGCGCGGGCGCGGGCAGCGGCACCCAGCCCTCGACCGCCGTGCCGCGCCCGGGTGCCGAGCGGACGTCGACCTGCCCGCCGACCCCGGCGACCCGGACGGCGAGGTTGCGCAGGCCCCGGCCGGCACCGCCGGGTGCGGAGGGCAGACCCGGGCCGTCGTCGCGCACCGCGAAGTGCAGCCGGTCGCCCTCGGCGGTCAGGCGCACGCTGACCGAGGAGCCGGGGGCGTGCTTGCGGCTGTTGTTGACGGCCTCCAGGCAGACGAAGTAGACGGCCTGCTCCACGTCGACGGGGAAGCGCACCCCGGCCGGTGCGTCCAGGTCGACGGGTGGGTCGCCACCGGCGAGCTCCTCCCGGAGCGCGGCGACGAGGCCACTGCGGGCGAGCACCGGCGAGGTGACGCCGGCGGTCGTCCGCGCCAGCAGGTCGGCGACCGACTCCAGCTGCCCCGCGACGGAGTCCAGACCGGCCCGGGCCTGGTCCAGCCGCCCGGTGGTGAGCCCGTGCTCCACGAGGCCGAGCGCCAGGCTGAGCGTGACGAGCTGGTGCTGGGCCCCGTCGTGCAGGTCCCGCTCGATGCGGCGACGCTCCCGGTCGGACTCCGCGACGGCGCGGCGGCGGGCGACGGCGATCTCGGTGGCGTGCGCGAGCGCGGCCCGCAGCTGCCGCTCCAGCTCGATGCCCGACCGCTCGGCCTGCAGCACGACCCCGAGGCTGCTGGCGACGTCCTCCAGCACCTGCCGTCGCTCCCCGGGCGTGCCGGGCACCGTCACCCGGTCGACGGCGAGCGTGCCGACGTCCTCCCCGCCGTGCCGGACGGGGACCGTCCACCGCGCCGCGGCCGGGTCGGCCCCCGCGGGCGACCACGCGGCGACCCGGTCCCGCAGCCCGGGCCGGCGCACGGTGAGCGTGCAGACCCCGGCGCCCAGCCCCTGGCCGACGGCGGCCACGACGTCGGCCAGGTCGGGCACGCCGCGCGACGCCGGTCGGGGCAGGGCCGCCAGCGCGGCCAGCACGCGGCCCCCGGTGGGGCGGGGTGCACCGTCCAGCCGCGCGGTGAGCCGGCGGGCCCACGCGTATGCCGGCAGCGCCGCCGCGGCGGCCACCAGGGGGGCCGCCACCGCCGCCGCCGTCGGCCCCGCGAGCCGGCCGGCGCCGGTGCCCACGGCCAGGTGCACCGCGCCGACGCCCGCGGTGACCAGGGCGGCGGTCAGCAGGCCGGCCAGGAGGTCCCTGCCCTGCGGTCGCCCGGGGCTCACCGGACCGCGACCTCGGTCCCGGCGGCCTCCACGACCACCGGCTCCACCCGGTCGGGCAGCCAGGCCCGCAGGACCAGTCCGCCCGGAGGGAGGACCTCGAGCTCGAGCCCCCCGCCCAGCGCGGCGAGCCGGTCGGCGTCGTCGGCCAGCAGCTCGTCCAGCCGCGCCGCGGGGACGGGCGGGGCCGGGTCCTCGACCCGCAGCTCGATCCGGCCGGCGGCGTGCTCCAGCTCGACGGACAGCGCCGTGTCGGCGGCCCGGCCGGCCAGCGCCCGGACCGCGGTCGACGCGACGTAGTAGATGCCCGACTCCAGCTCCCACGGCAGCCGCTCGGCCGTGCCACCACCCGTGCGGACCGGCCGGGGCAGGTCGGCCACCACCTCCTCGAGCGCGGCGGCCGGACCCTGGTCGCGCAACACGGCCGGGTACACCCCGCGGGCCACGGCCCGGAACCGCTCGAGCAGCTCGTCGAGTCGCTCCCGGGCGCGGACGAGCCGGGCGCGCGCCGCGTCCGGACCGGCTCCGTCGTCCCCCAGGGCGGCCCCGGCCGCCGCCACCTCGGCACCCAGGTCCGCCAGCCGGTCCCCCGTCGCGTGGGCGAGCTCGGCGACCAGCCGGCGCCGCTCGGACTCGCGGGCGGAGGCCAGCCGGTGCCGCGAGGCGTGCAGCTCCCCCGCGAGGGTGGCGGCGCGCTGCACCCGCTCGGCCAGCTCGGCGTTGAGGGCGGCGACCCGCAGCACCAGCGCGGCGCCGCTCGCCACGTCCTGCATGAGCTGCCGGTCCGCGGCGGTGACCGCCGACGGCTTGCGGATGGCGAGCACGGCGCGCAGCACCGTCCCGTCGAGCACGGGGACGGCGCAGTCGGTGTCCGGGCGGGCCAGCAGGGCGGCGAGGTCGGGCACGCTCTCCTCCCCGGCCCCGCGGTCGGCCGGGTGCACCGCGGCCGCCACGAGGCGCCCGCCGATGGCGAGCCAGACGACGGCGCGGGAGGCTGCGGTGCCCTCGGCCACCACCCGTGCCAGGCCGGGCAGGACCTGGTCCAGCGAGCCCGACTGCCCGCGCCGGGCCGCCTCCGCGAGCGCGGCGTACCGGGTCGCCCCGGCGCGGCCGGCGGGATCGGGGAGGTACCGGGGCAGCAGGGCCTGCAGGCCGGCGGCGGCCACGGCGGCGGCGCCGAACGACAGCAGCGCGGCGGGCGGGGCGGCCCCGGCCGCCCGCACGCCCTCGACGACGGCGGCCAGGACGGCGGCCACCCCGGCGACGACCAGCAGGCCGCGCGTGGCACGGGTGCGGGTCGTCCGGGCCATGAGCACCACCGACCCTCCGGCCCCGGGACCGGACGGTCCCGTCCGCGGCGCCACGCTAGGCGGGCTCCGGGTCGGGGCCAAGGCCGCTGCGCGCGGGCGGGTCAGGCCCGGTCGTGCTGGGACCGCAGGTAGGTGAGGACGGCGAGCACCCGGCGGTGGTGCTCGCTGCCGTCCTCGTGGAGGCCGAGCTTGCTGAAGATGTTGGCGATGTGCTTCTCGACCGCCTTGGGGGTGACGAACAGCTGGGCGGCGATGCCGGTGTTGGAGCGCCCCTCGGCCATCAGCCGCAACACGTCGAGCTCCCGCGGCGAGAGGGTGTCGACCGCCTCCTTGCGGTCCCCGCGCGGGCGCTCGACCAGCCGCTTGGCCAGCACGGGCTCGATCACGATCTCGCCCTCCGCGATCCGCCCGAGGGTGTCGCTGAGGACCTCCACGCTGCCGACCTTCTCCTTGAGCCGGTAGCCGATCGCCTCGGTGCCGATCTCGAGGATGCGCATCAGGTAGTGCGACTCGGCGTAGTGGGACAGGAAGAGCAGCCCCATGTCCGGGTGCAGCGCCCGCAGCCGCTCGGCGGTGACCAGGCCGCCGTCCGGCTCGGGCGGCATCCGGATGTCGAGGATCGCCACGTCGGCGTCCGTGCCGCCCAGCAGCTCGACCAGCGCGTCGCCGTCGGCGACGCTGCCCACGACCTCGTGCCCGGCCGCCTGCAGCAGCATGAGCAGCCCCTCGCGGAACAGGGCACCGTCCTCGGCCAGCGCTACCCGCACGGGATCCTCACCTCGATCGTCCCTCCCTCGACCTCCCCGGCCGGGGTGACCTCGCCCCCGAGGCCGCACACCTGGTCGAGGACGACCGGCGCCAGCCGGGGCGGCACACCGCACAGCGCGAGCACGAGCACGTCGCCCTCGCGCCGGCCCACCACCGCGACCGGCGGGGCGCCGGGCGGGAGGGCGGCCAGGCAGCCGGTGACCGCGAAGTACGCGGCACCCTCGACGGCCGGGCCGAACCGCTCGGGCCCCACGTCGACGCGGACGGCGACGTCGAGGTGCTCGGCGTGGTCGCGCAGGGCCGGTCCGAGGCCGGCCTCGTCCAGCACCGGCGGGTAGATCTCCCGGGCGATCTCGCGGAGCTCCTGCAGCACGGTGTGCAGCTGGTCCTGCACGCCCTCGAGGGAGGCGTCGAGGTCCGGCTGGGCCGCGGGCACCCGGGTGCGGACGACGCCGAGCTGCGGGACGAGCGCGGAGATGCGCAGCGAGGCGCCGTCGTGCAGCTGCCGCTGCAGGCGCAGCCGCCGCTGCCAGTGCTCGCGCTCCGCCCGGCTGGCCGAGCAGCGGTCGGGCGCGGTGTCAGGGGCACGCGTGGGACCGTCCACGGGCGGGGCCGGGTCGGAGGTCATGCGGCGATCGTCCTGGCCGGGGCGGCGCGGCGGGAGGGTGGCGCCCCTACCCAGGGGTGGGGTTGTCCCCCGATCCGTGTTGGGCGCGCCGGAGCGGCGGAGCAGGCCGTTGCTCCCTCGCTGCAGCGGGTGCCTACTCCAACCCGACGAGCGAGCCGTGCCACGGGCCACGTCCGGGAGGCGTTGTGACCTACTGCCTGGGGGTCGACCTCGGGACCACGTTCGTGGCTGCCGCGACGGCCCAGGACCAGAGCCTGGAGATGGCCGCGCTGGGCGACCGCTCGACGGTCATGCCGGCCGCGGTCTACCTCCGCGACGACGGCGTGCTCGTCACCGGCGACGCCGCCGCCCGCCGGGCGATCAGCCACCCCGACCGGGTGGCCACGGAGATCAAGCGCAGGCTGGGCGACCCGACGCCGGTGCTGCTGGGTGGGACGTCGCACGCGGTGACCGACCTGCTCGGCGCGCTGCTGCAGGAGGTCCTGGCGCGGGTGGGCGCCGAGCGGGGCGCGCCACCCGACGAGGTGGTGCTGACCCACCCGGCGAACTGGGGCCCGTTCCGGCGGGAGCTGTTCGAGGAGGTGCCCCGCTCCACCGGGCTGGGCACGGCGCTCACCGTCACCGAGCCCGAGGCGGCCGCGGCCTACTACGCGGCCACCCGCCGGCTCGCGGAGGGCGACGTCATCGCCGTCTACGACCTCGGGGGCGGCACCTTCGACGCGACGGTCCTCCAGCGCACCGCCGACGGCATCGAGATCCTCGGGTCACCGGAGGGCATCGAGCGGCTGGGCGGAGCCGACTTCGACGAGGCCGTCCTGGCCTTCGTCAACCACGCGACCGGCGGCGCGCTGGCCGAGCTCGACCTCGGTGACACGCAGACCGTCGTCGCGCTGGCCCGGCTGCGCCAGGACTGCGTCCTGGCCAAGGAGGCGCTCTCGCTCGACACCGAGGCGACCATCCCGGTGTTCCTGCCCGGCCGACACCTGGACGTGCGGATCACCCGCGCGCAGTTCGAGGACATGATCCGGGCGCCGGTGGAGTCGACGATCGGCACGCTGAGCCGGGCCCTGCGGACGGCGGACGTGGCAGCGGCCCGGCTGTCGGCGGTGCTCCTCATCGGGGGCTCCTCCCGGATCCCGCTGATCGCCGAGATGGTCTCGCACGAGCTCGGGCGCCCCACCGTGGTCGACGCCCACCCGAAGCACTCCGTCGCCCTGGGGGCGGCGATCCTCGCGCGGGCCCACACCGGCCTCGGCGGCGCGCCTCCCCTGGTCGCCCCGCCGGTCGAGGGGCACGTGGTCCCCGCGGGCGGGGCGGTCGCCGCCCCCGTGCCCCCGCAGCGGACGGCGGCCACGGCACCGGAGACCCGCACCCAGGCAGCCGTCGGCGCCCCGCCACGGCACGCGGCCGGTGGACTGTCCCCGGCCGACGCCGGCTCCGCACCGCCGACCCAGGTGCCCGGCCGCGGGAACGGCACGCCCCCGGTCGGTGGCCCGCCCCCGGGCCTGGGCGCGCCTGACCCGGGAGGTCCGGGTGGGCCGGGCGCGACGGGTCCGGCGGGGCCGGCCGGTCCGCCGGAGCGCGCTCCCGGTCCCGGGCCGGACGGGTCCGGCCGGTCCTCCCGCGCTGCGGTGCTGGCCGGCGCCGCGGCCGTGCTGGTGGTGGTCCTCGGCGTCGTCCTCACGCTGGTCCTGCTGCGCGACGACGCCCCCGGCCCCTCGGCGCAGGCCGGGGCCCCCGGGGGAGCCGCGTCCGAGCACGACCACGACGCGCCGGGACCCGCGCCGTCCGACGTCTCGGCACCGCCGCCGCTGACCGCGGTGCCGATCCCCTCCATCGGGAAGCCGATCCCCGTGGGCGCGACCCCCGGTTTCGTCGCCGTCTCGCCCAACGGCCGGCAGCTCTACGTGGCCAACCGGACGGCGGGTGTGGTGACCGTGGTCGACTCCGCCGTCGACGCGGTGACCGCCACGATCCCGGTCCCGGCCGGGCCGCCGCAGTTCCTGTCCTTCGCGCCCGACGGCAGCCGGCTCTACGTGAGCGTGTTCGACGACGCGCGCACGATCGCCGCCGTCGCCGTGATCGACACCACCGACAACAAGGTCGTCGCGACGATCCCGGTGCGCACGCGGCCCTACCTCGGCGCGGTGACCCCGGACGGGTCGCGGCTGTTCGTGCCCAACCACGACTCGGGCACGATCTCGGTGATCGACACGGCGACGAACGAGGTGCTCAGCGAGGTGCAGGTGCCGCCGAACCCGCACTGGATCGAGTTCACCCCCGACGGGTCGCGGGCCTACGTCGCCAACCACGAGTCCAACCTCGTGACCCAGCTGGACCCGAAGAGCCTCCGGGTGGTCGCCCAGATCCCGGTGGAGAAGAGCCCGCACAGCGTGGCGGTGAACAAGCACCGGCCGCTGGTCGCCAACGTCAACTACGACTCCGGCACGGTGACGATGATCGACACCGACTCCAACTCGGTGATCGCCAGCATCCGGGTGGGCGAGAACCCGCAGGACGTCACCTGGTCGGCCGACGGCCGCTTCGCCTACGTCGCGACCGTCACCGCGGACACCGTGGCGGTCATCAACGCAGAGACGTTCGAGGTGACCGCGCGGCTGCCGGTCGGTGACGGGCCGACCTCCGTCGCGGTGCTGCCGGACGGCAGCCGGGCCTACGTCAGCGTGCTCAACGCCGGGGTGCTCGTGCCCCTGGACCTGGCGAGGTGACCCGGCCCGGGTGCGCTCACGCGGCCAGGCGCGTCTCGAGGTAGAGGTCCAGGACGGCGTCGACGCGGGCGCCGGCCTCGGCGACCGCGGCGCGGTGGGCCGGGCTGTCCTTCTGCTGCCGCCGCGAACGGGCCGCGGACCACTCGGAGCAGGCCGCGGCGAAGTCGTCCTCGAGGACGGTCCGCAGGCCGGTGGCAGTGGCGGTGGCGGTGGCGGTGGCGGTCAGCGTGGTCATCGTCGGCTCCTCGGGGGCGGGGCTGCTCGGTGCACCGAGCCTGTCGCCGCGCCGGGCGCCGGACCACCGGGCCGGCCCCCGTCTCCGCCGACCGGGTCCCCCGTTCCCGGGTGGGGCTGCCCCCACCGGTCACCCCCGGTCCGGCTCAGCTCGGAGCGGCCCCTGCGGGGGTCACCACGCCGCGCGTGCCGTCGACGGTGACCTCCTGGCCGGTCTCGATGCGGCTGGTCGCACCAGGGACGCCGACCACCGCCGGGATGCCGTACTCGCGGGCGACGACGGCCCCGTGGGAGTTGGCGCCGCCCATCTCCATCACCAGCCCGCCGGCGGTGAGGAACAGCGGCGTCCACCCGGGGTCGGTGGACGGCGCGACGAGCACCTCGCCGGGCTGCAGGTGCGCCCCGGTCGGCTCCAGCACCACGCGCGCCCGGCCGGTCACCGTCCCCGCCGACGCCGCGGTGCCCAGCAGGGCACCCTCCGCCGCCGCCGGGCCGGCCGACACCGCCTCCGGCTCGGTGCCGTCGCTCAGCAGGACCCGCGGCACGTGCCGCCGCCCCATCTCCCGCTCGTGGGACCCCCGCCGCTCGGTGACCACGTCCTGCAGCGACCGGCCGTCGGCCAGCGCGCCCCGCACCTCCCCCAGGTCCAGGAAGAACACGTCGTCCGCCCGGGCGAGCACCCCTCGCGCGGCGAGGTCGGCACCGATCGACGCCAGCAGTGCGCGCACCCGGTCCAGCACCAGCACGAGGTCGTACTTCGGCAGCTCGCGCAGGCCGGCCAGCTGCCGGGTCCGGTCGAGCGCGAGCCCGACGACGGCGCCGCGCGCCCGCCCCCGCAGCCGGGCGCGGGCGGTCAGCGTCGCCACCGTGTCCTCGGCCTCCGCCGCGGACCGGGCGAACACCGCGTCCGGCGCGCGATCCGGGTCGTCGAGCCGCAGGTAGTTGCCGAGCACGCCGAGCAGGTGGGCCGGGTCCTCCGCCCAGCGGGGCACGCCGACGTCGATCTCGGCCACGGCCCGGATCCCGTAGCGGGCCAGGAACTCCCGCAACCCGCGCTGGAGGACGGCAGGCAGCGCGTCGGACCGGTACCGGTCGGCGAGCGCCGCCGGCGTCCCGTCCCGCAGCGCCGCCGCGCTGGCCTCGTCCGCGCGCACCGCGGTCGCCAGCCGCCACAGCTCGAGGTCCATCTCCGTCGTCACGTTGTGCGGCAGACCCCGCAGCACCGTCCCGAGCTCCCCGGGCTGCGCGGCGTCCCCCAGCAGCCGCCCGGCCAGCCCGAACGCCGCGAACCCGGTCGCGACCGGCGGCAGCAACCAGGGCACGACCGTGGGCATCGCGTTCCCGAGCAGGCCGAGGACGGCGTCGAACCGCTCGGCCGCGGGCGCGTCGTCCCCCGGCAGGCGCCGGGCCCGCAGCCGCGCCCCGACGCGGTCCGCCCGGCGGCGGGCGGCCGCCGGGCGGACCAGCGCCTGCGCCACCTGCAGCGGGACGCCGTACCGCAGCGCCACCCGGGCCAGCCGCAGCAGCGCCGGCAGCCACGACCGCTGCACGAGCGACAGCCGCGGGTCGTCGAACAGCCCCCGCAGGACGACGGCCGACCGCGCCTCCATGACGTCGAGCAGCCGCGGGAAGACCGTCCGCCCGGCCGCGCTGCGCACGATCGGCGTGACGTCGAAGAACAGTCGCCCCGCGGCGGCGCGCACCCGCGGTGAGCCGGCCACCGGGTCGGCCGGCGGGAGGCCGGCGAGGCGCTGGACCGATCCCCCGACCGACTGGAACACCGAGATCCCCATCGGGGTCAGCGGCCGGGTCAGGCCCTGGGCGAGACTGGCGCAGAACCAGACCCGCAGGCCGCCGTCCGCCGGATCCCCCTGCGGCACCGGGAACAGCGTCGTCACGGGGCGGGCCTGGGTGAGCCAGAGCGTGCCGGCCGCGTCGATGGCCCACTCGGTGTCCTGCGGTTGCCCGTAGTGCTCCTGCACCCGGGCGCCGAGCCGGACCAGCTCCCGCAGCTGCCCGTCGGTCAGGCACGCCTCCCGGCCCCCGCCGAGCCGCCGCTCCAGCACGGCGCCGGTGCCGCTGTCCAGCACGACGTGGTCGGGGTCGACCGAGCCGCTGACCACCGCCTCCCCGAGGCCGGGCGCGGCGTCGACGACGGTCTCGGTCCGCCGTCCGGTCACCGGGTTGGCCGTGAACATGACCCCCGCCACCGCCGCCGGGACCATCCGCTGCACCACGACGGCCAGCCGGGTCGTCGCGGAGTCGATGCCGTTGCGCGCCCGGTACACGACGGCGCGGTCGGTCCACAGCGAGGCCCAGCACCGGTGCACCGCGTCGAGGACGGCGTCGGTCCCGACGACGTCCAGGTAGGTGTCCTGCTGTCCGGCGAAGCTGGCGAAGGGCAGGTCCTCGGCCGTGGCCGAGGACCGGACGGCCACCGGGACCGACTCCCCCAGCTCCGCGTACGCGGCCGCGACCGCCTCGGCCACGCCCGCGGGCACGGCGGTGGCCAGGACCCGCTCCCGCGCCGTCCGGGCGAGGTCGGCCCCGGGGTCGTCGAGCAGGTCGGCGAGCCCGGCGGCCTGCGCCGCCTCGGCGTAGGCGTCGGTGGTCACGCAGAAGCCGTCCGGGACCGGAAAGCCGGCGCCGATGAGCTCGCCGAGGTTGGCGGCCTTGCCGCCGGCCAGGGCCAGGTCGCCCGCGTCGAGGTCCCGGAGCGGGACGACGACCGGGTGCCGGGCGGTGTCGGTCGCGGTCGGCTGCGCTGCGGTGTCCATGGCGAAGGCCCCTCCCCGGGTCGGCCGCGGGGCACCACCGTCGTCCTCGGGACCGCCGCTGTCCACGCCCTCGGGGGCCGCACCGCCGAGCGGTCAGCGGGCGAGGGAGCGGCTGATCACCAGGCGCTGGATCTGGTTGGTGCCCTCGAAGATCTGCATGACCTTGGCCTCGCGCATGTACCGCTCGACCGGGAAGTCGCGGGTGTAGCCGTACCCGCCGAGCACCTGGACGGCGTCGGTGGTCACCTTCATCGCCGCGTCCGTGGCCACCAGCTTGGCCACCGAGGCCTGCCGGCTGTACGGCCGCCCGGCGTCGCGGCGGCGGGCGGCATCGAGGTAGGTGGCCCGCGCGGTGTCGACGGCGGCGGCCATGTCGGCCAGCAGGAAGCCCAGCCCCTGGTGGTCGATGATCCGGCGGCCGAAGGTGCTGCGCTGGTGCGCGTAGTCCACCGCGGTGTCCAGCGCCGCCTGCGCCAGGCCGGTGGCGACCGCGGCGATGCCCAGCCGCCCGGAGTCCAGCGCGGAGAACGCGATCGTCAGCCCCTGCCCCTCGGCCCCGATGAGCCGGTCGGCCTCGATCAGCGCGCCGTCCCAGTTGGCCATCGTGGTCGGGATGGCGTGCAGGCCCATCTTCTCCTCGGGCCGGCCGAACGACAGGCTCTCCACCCGGCCCGGCGCGAGGAAGCAGGAGATCCCGCGGGAGCCCTCGCCGGTGCGGGCGAACAGGGCGTAGAAGTCGGCCTTCCCGCCGTGGGTGATCCACGACTTGGTGCCGGTCACCCGGTACCCGCCCTCGGTCCGCTCCGCCCGGCAGGCCAGCGCCGCGGCGTCGGAGCCGGCCTGCGGCTCGGACAGCGAGTAGCCGCCGACGAGCTCCCCGGCCAGCATCGCCGGCAACCAGCGCTGCTGCTGCTCCGGGGTGCCGAAGGTGGCCAGCGGGTGGCAGGACAGCCCGTGCACCGACACGGCGACGGCCACCGCCGCCCACCGGGCGCCGAGCTCCTCGAGCACCTGCAGGTAGACCTCGTAGGGCTGCCCTCCCCCACCGAGCTCCTCCGGGTAGGGCAGCCCGAGCAGGCCGAGCCCGCCGAGGGTCGCGAACAGCCCCTCGGGATAGGTCTCGGCCCGCTCGTGCTCGTCCACGCGGGTCGCCAGCTCCTTGTCCGCGACCTCGCGGACGAGCGCGAGCAGGTCCTCGGCCTCCTCGCTGGGCAGCAGGCGGTCGACGGTCACAGCGGTCCCCTCCCGGGTCGGTTCAGCTCTTGAGCTCGGGGAACTGGTCGTCCCGCCACTCGACGCCCGAGCGCGGGTCGGCGGTGGCGAGCTCCTCCTCGCGGGTGCGCAGCTCCACCCGCCGGATCTTCCCCGAGATGGTCTTGGGCAGCTCCGCGAACTCGATGCGCCGCACCCGCTGGTAGGGGTTGAGCCGCTCGCGGGCGTACCGCAGCACCGACAGCGCCGTCTCCTCGGTCGGCTCGTGCCCCGGGGCCAGCGTGACGTAGGCCTTGGGCACGGCCAGCCGCAGGGCGTCGGGCGCGGGGACGACGGCGGCCTCGGCGACGGCCGGGTGCTCGATGAGGACCGACTCCAGCTCGAACGGGCTGATCTTGTAGTCGCTGGCCTTGAAGACGTCGTCGGTGCGCCCGATGTAGGTGATGTAGCCCCGCTCGTCGACGCTGGCGACGTCCCCGGTGTGGTAGTGGCCGCCGGCCTTGGCCTCAGCGTCGCGCTCCGGGTCGCCCTGGTAGCCGGTCATCAGCGGGAGCGGGTGCTGGGAGAGGTCCAGGCAGATCTCCCCCTCCCCCGGCCCCTCGACGCGACGGCCGCTGACCGGGTCGACGAGCACGACCGGCACGCCGGGCAGCGGGCGCCCCATGGAGCCGGGGCGGACCTCCGAGCCGGGGCTGTTGCCGATCTGCGCGGTCGTCTCGGTCTGGCCGTAGCCGTCGCGGACGGTCAGCCCCCAGGCGCGGCGGACCTGCTCGATGACCTCGGGGTTGAGCGGCTCGCCGGCGGCGAGGACCTCCCGCAGCGCACCCGGCCCGCCGGAGAGGTCGGCGTTGACGAGCATCCGCCAGACCGTGGGCGGCGCGCAGAAGGTCGTCACGCCGTGCTCGCGGATCAGCCCCAGCAGCGTGGTGGGGTCGAAGCGGCGGTAGTCGTGCACGACGACCGTCGCCTCGGCGATCCACGGGGCGAAGAAGCAGGACCAGGCGTGCTTGGCCCAGCCGGGCGAGGAGATGTTGAGGTGCACGTCGCCGGGCTGCAGGCCGATCCAGTACATGGTCGACAGGTGCCCCACCGGGTAGGAGACCTGGGTGTGCTCGACCAGCTTGGGGCGCGACGTCGTCCCCGAGGTGAAGTAGAGCAGCAGCGGGTCACCGGGCGCGGTGCCCGGGTGCTCGACCGGCGCGTGCTCGAGGTCGGCGGCCGCCCGCAGGTCGGCCCAGCCGTCGGCCGGCCCCACGCTGATCCGCGTGTAGTCGCCGGGGACCTGGTCGAACTTCCCGACGTCGGCGGGGTTGCAGACGACGTGCCGTGCCCCGCCGCGGGTGATCCGGTCGACCAGGTCGGCGGGGCCGACCGCCGTGGTGGTCGGCATGATCACCGCGCCGAGCTTCATGACGGCCAGCATCGACTCCCACAGCTCGACCTGGTTGCCGAGCATGAGCAGCACCGGGTCCCCCCTGCGCACGCCGCGGGCGGCCAGCCAGGCGGCCAGCTGGTCGGAGCGGCGCGCCATCTCGTCGAAGGAGCGCCGCGTCGTCGTCCCGTCCTCGGCGACGAGGACCAGGGCGGGGCGGTCGTTGCCCCGCGCGACGGCGTCGAACCAGTCGACCGCCCAGTTGAACCGCTCGCCCAGCTCGGGCCAGCGGAACTCGGCGACCGCCGTCTCGTGCCGGCCGCGCAGGGCCAGGAGCTGGTCCCGGCTGGCCCGGTAGGCCTCGGCGACGTCCATCGCGGTGTCCTCCTCTGCGTGCTGGGACGCCCAGCGTCGTCCATGGTGGCGCAGCTCACCACCTCCGTCCGGGGGTGTCGCGGCCCTGCGACACCCGCCGGCACGGGGACGACGGACGGCGGTCCGGCCGGGCGCAGCGAGCGGCTCCCGGGGGTGCTGCGTATCGTCCCCCGGGTGTCCCGGGACGGTGCAGGCGCAGCCAGCTCGACCTGGCCCCCCGTCTACTCGACGGTGCGCACGGACTCGGCCACGGTGCGGGTCGCGGTCGCCGGTGAGGGGCCACCGCTGCTGCTGCTCACCGGCATCGGCGCCAACATCGAGATGTGGGAGCCCGCCGCGCGCCACCTGACCGGGCGCCGGCTGGTCATGCTGGACGTGCCGGGGACGGGCGGGTCCCCCGCGCTGCGGGTGGGCCTGCGGATGCGCGGCTACGCGCAGCTGGTGACGCAGGTGCTCGACGCCCTGGGGCTGGACCGGGTCGACGTCCTGGGCTACTCGTGGGGCGGCGCGCTGGCCCAGCAGCTGGCCCACCAGGCGCCGGAGCGCGTGCGGGCGCTCGTGCTGGCCGCCACGACGCCGGGCGTGGGCGGTCAGCCGCCGTTCCCCTGGGTCCTGCCGCTGATGAGCTCGCCGGCGCGCTACTACTCGCGCACCTACCTGCGGCTGACCGCGCCGCTGGTGTTCGGCACCAGCCCGCGAGCGGCCGCCGACTCGCTCCACGGCCGGGCCCGGCTGCACCGGCCGCCCAGCCTCGTCGGCTACACGCAACAGCTGCACGCCGTCTCCAGCTGGTCGAGCCGGTGGTGGCTGCGCCAGCTCGACCACCCGACCCTGGTCATCGGCGCGCGGCGGGACCCGCTGGCGCGGCCGCGCAACGCCGACATCCTGGCGGCCGCCCTGCCGCACGCCCGGCTGGAGATGGTCGACGGCGGCCACCTGTTCCTGTTCGAGGACCCGGAGCACGGCTGCGCGCTGGTCGAGGACTTCCTGTGCGAGCAGGACGTCCGGGCCCCCGAGGAGCGGGTCGGCGCGCACTCCGGGCGGTAGCACCGGGGTCCGGTCCCCGGCATCGGCGTGGTACTCGTGTGCGACCCGGGTCCGGCGTCCCGGACCCCACCGACCCCGGGAGGCCCCCGTGTTCGACGACGCGCTGACCACGACGATCGCCCGCGCCCGCCGACAGGCCCTCGGCGACCTGCTGCGCCGCTCCGCGGCCCGGGTGCCGCACAAGACCGCCCTGCGCTTCCGGGACCGCTCGCACACCTACGCCGAGCTGGACGCCGCCGCCGACCGCACCGCCAACGCCCTGGCCGCACGGGGGGTGTCCCGGGGCGACCGGGTCGCGCTGCTGTCCCACAACGACGACGGGTACGTGGTGCTGACCTTCGCGCTCGCGCGGCTGGGTGCGATCGCCGTCCCGGTGAACTTCATGCTCCGGGCCGGCGAGGTGGCCTACATCCTCGAGCACTCCGCGGCGATCGGCGTCGTCGCCGAGGCCGCGCTGCTGCCGGTGGCGCAGGAGGCGATCGAGCAGGCCGGGCGCGCGGGGTCGGTCCGGGTCCGCGGCGTCCTGGGCAGTGCAGGCGGGGACCTGCCGGAGGGCTGGGAGGGGGTCGAGACCTGGACCGCGCACGGCGACGCCACCGCACCGCAGGTGGACGTCGCGGACGACGACGTGCTCCAGCTGATGTACACCAGCGGCACCGAGTCGCGGCCCAAGGGCGTGATGATGACCAGCCGCAGCCTCGTCGCCCAGTACGTCAGCTGCATCATCGACGGCCGCTTCACCGCGGGGGACGTCGCCCTGCACGCGCTGCCGCTGTTCCACGTCGCGGCCCAGCACTGCTTCCTGGTGCCGAACCTCTACCTGGGCGGGACGAACGTCGTCCTGGACGGGCCGGACCCGGCCACCGTGCTCGAGACGGTCGAGCGGGAGCGGATCACCAGCCTGTTCTGCCCGCCGACGGTGTGGATCGGGCTGCTGCGGCACCCCGACTTCGACCGCCGCGACCTCTCGTCGCTGGTCACCGGCTACTACGGCGCGTCGATCATGCCGGTCTCCATCGTCGAGGAGCTGCGCACCCGGCTGCCCGACATGGCGCTGTTCAACTTCTACGGCCAGACCGAGATGTCCGCGGTCGCCCTCGTGCTCTCCCCCGAGGACCAGTTGCGCAAGCCCGGGTCGGCCGGCACGGCGGTCGTCAACAGCGAGACCCGGATCGTCGACGACGCCGACGAACCGGTGGGCCCGGGCGTCGAGGGCGAGATCGTGCACCGCAGCCCGCACGCCACCGCCGGCTACTGGAACGACCCGGAGAAGACGGCCGAGGCGTTCCGCAACGGCTGGTTCCACAGCGGCGACCTCGGCGTGGCCGACGAGGACGGCTACATCACGATCGTCGACCGCAAGAAGGACGTCATCAAGACCGGCGGGGAGAACGTGGCCAGCCGCGAGGTGGAGGAGGTCCTCTACCAGCACCCCGCCGTCGCGGAGGTCGCCGTCTTCGGCATCCCCCACCCGCGCTGGATCGAGGCCGTCGCCGCGGTCGTCGTCCCCCGGGACGGGCAGCCGGTCGACCCCGACCAGCTCGTGGCGTTCTGCCGCGAGCGGCTCGCCGGCTACAAGACGCCCCGGTACGTGGCCGTCGCCGACGGCCTGCCCAAGAACGCCAGCGGCAAGATCCTCAAGCGCGAGCTGCGCACGGCGTACGCGGACCTCGTCGGCTGACAGCCGCGGGAGCATCGCAGCGAGCGCCGGCGAGCGAGGAGCGGACCGGGGGGCGGAAGCCGACCGGTGTCGTCGCCGGCTGGCCGACCCCGTGCGTCCCGGCGGGCTCTCGCCAGGGCCGTCGGTTAGCGTCGGCGGGGTGTGGCGCCGGCCACACCGCAGGAGCTCCGAAGGGCGGACACCCGTGCTCTACACCGCGTACGAGTGGCAGCGGCGGCTGACCGCTCCGGCCCGGACGACGTCGGCGCTGACCGCGCGCGCCCTGGAGGCGCTGCCCGCGCCGCTGGCCGGGCTGCCCGGGGCCCGCCGGGTGCGGGCCGCCTGCCGGCTGGTCGCCGACGCGCGCGCCACGCACGTCCGTCCCGACTGGGGCATCGACACGGTGGACGTCGACGGGCGGGCCGCCGAGGTGGTCGTGGAGCCGGTGCTGTCGACGCCGTTCGCCGACGTCCTGCACTTCCTCAAGCCCGACGTCGCCGGCCAGCCGCAGGTGCTGGTCGTGGGGCCGATCTCCGGGCACTTCGCCACGCTGCTGCGCCCCACGGTGCGCACCCTGCTGGCCGACCACGACGTGTTCGTCGTCGACTGGCACAACGCCCGCGACGTCCCGGTGGTCGCCGGCCGGTTCGGGCTCGACGAGTACGTCGACCACGTCCTGCAGGCCGTGCGGCACCTGGGCCGCGACACCCACGTCCTGGCCGTGTGCCAGCCCGCGCCGCTCGTGCTGGCCGCCGTCGCCCTGCTGGCCGCCGACGACGACCCCGCCCAGCCGCGCAGCCTCACGCTGATCGCCGGCCCCATCGACACCCGGGTCAACCCCCAACCGGGTCAACGCCGGCGCCGGCCGCGTCCCGCTGTCCCGGTACGAGCGGCTGCTGACCACGACCGTCCCTGCCCGGTACCCGGGCGCCGGACGGCGGGTCTACCCCGGGGTCGCCCAGCTCACGGCGTTCATGTCGATGAACCCGCGGCGCCACCTCGGCGCCCACCTGGGGATGTACCGCGCCATGGTGGCCGGCGACGAGGCGACCGCGGCCGCCACCCGCGCCTTCTACGACGAGTACGGCGCGGTGATGGACGTGCCCGCGGAGTTCTACCTGGAGACGCTGCAGCGCGTCTTCATGGCGCACGACCTGCCCCGCGGCGTCCTGACCTGGCGGGGCCGGCGCGTGGACCCCTCGCTGATCGAGGAGACCGCGCTGCTCACCATCGAGGGCGCCCAGGACGACATGTGCTCGCCGGGGCAGACGGAGGCCGCGCACGCGCTGTGCACCGGGCTCCCGCCCGAGCGGCGGCGGCACCACCTGCAGCCGGGTGTGGGCCACTACGGCGTGTTCGCCGGCTCGCGCTGGGAGTCCGAGATCTACCCGGTCATCCGCGCCTTCATCGCCGAGCACGACTCCCAGCGGACGGTCGCCCCGCTCTTCTGAGGCCGGCCGGGCGGCGTCGAGCGTGGTCAGCAGCAGGGTCACCTCGGTGGTGCGGCGGGCCTGCGGCGCGGGGGTGACCAGCAGGGCGGCGCCCATCGCGATGTTGCGGGCCGCGGCCAGCCGCACCAGCAGCGGGAGCAGCACGTCATCCCGCGTCCCGCTCTCCGACGCCCCGAGCAGCCGGGGCAGGGCCCGTGGCGCGAACAGCGCGGCGGT
>DASQXT010000020.1:0-4646 GCA_035639575.1 Geodermatophilus sp. | reverse complement strand
GTGGCCAGGGCGGCCACGGCCGCCTCCCAGCCCTTGTCCTCGACCGAGCCGGGCAGCCCGGCCCGGTCGCGGGCCTGCTCCTCGGTGTCGCAGGTGAGGACGCCGTTGCCGACGGGCTTGCCCGCATCGAGGGCGACCCGCGTCAGGCCGGCGGTGACCGCGTCGCAGACGTACTCGAAGTGCGGCGTCCCGCCGCGGATGACGACGCCGAGCGCGACGACGGCGTCGTGCCGCTCGGTCAGCGCCTGGGCGACCACCGGCAGCTCCACGGCCCCCGGCACCCGGACGACGGTCGGCTCCGGGACGCCGCTGGCGACCGCGGCGGCGACCGCACGCTCCAGCAGCGCCCCGGTGATCTCGGCGTGCCAGGTGGTGGCGACGATGCCGAGCGTCAGCCCGGCCGCGTCGACCGCTCCTGCCTCGGGTGCACCCTTCCCGCTCACAGTCCCTGCTCCGTCCGGCGCAGCGGGACGTCGGTGCCCGGCACGGTCGCCGCGTCGGCGGGACCGGACTCGGTCTCCGGCTCGATGATGTCCAGCAGGTGGCCCATCCGGTCGCGCTTGGTGCGCAGGTAGGCCAGGTTCTCCGCGGTCACGTGACTGGGCAGTGGCACCCGGCCGGTCACCTTGAGCCCGTAGCCCTCCAGCCCGGCGCGCTTGGCGGGGTTGTTGGTGAGCAGCCGCATGGTGTGCACGCCGAGGTCGACGAGGATCTGCGCGCCGGTGCCGTAGTCGCGGGCGTCGGCGGGCAGGCCGAGGTCGAGGTTGGCGTCCACGGTGTCGATCCCCATGTCCTGCAGCTGGTAGGCCTGCAGCTTGTGCAGCAGGCCGATGCCCCGGCCCTCGTGCCCGCGGATGTAGAGCACGACGCCGCGCCCCTCCTGGGCCACCGCGGCCAGTGCGGCCTGCAGCTGCGGGCCGCAGTCGCAGCGCAGCGAGCCGAACACGTCGCCGGTGAGGCACTCGGAGTGCACCCGCACGAGCACGTCCTCGCCGTCGCCGACGTCGCCGTAGACGAAGGCGACGTGCTCGCGCTCGTCGTAGGAGCTGCGGTAGCCGACGGCGGTGAAGGTGCCCGGCGCCAGCGGCACGGTGGCCTCGGCGACGCGCTCGACCAGCTTGTCGAAGCGCTTGCGGTAGGCGATGAGGTCGGCGATGGAGATGAGGCACAGGTCGTGCTCGTCGGCGAAGACCCGCAGCTCGTCGCCGCGCGCCATCCCGACCGGGTCCTTCTCGCTGACCAGCTCGCAGAGGGCGCCCGAGGGGCGCAGCCCGGCGAGCACCGCGAGGTCGACGGCGGCCTCGGTGTGGCCCGGCCGGCGCAGCACACCGCCGTCCCGCGCCCGCAGCGGCACGATGTGGCCGGGCCGGGCCAGGTCGGTCGAGTGGGTCTCCGTCGAGGCGAGCAGCCGGATGGTGTGTGCGCGGTCGGCGGCGGAGATGCCGGTGGTCACGCCCTCGCGGGCGTCCACGGTCACGGTGTAGGCGGTGCCGCGGCGGTCCTGGTTCACCCGGAACATCGGCGGCAGGTCCAGCCGGTCGGCGTCGGCCTCGGTGACGGCCACGCAGATGTAGCCCGAGGTGTAGCGGACCATGAACGCGACCAGCTCCGGGGTCGCCAGCTCGGAGGCGAAGATCAGGTCGCCCTCGTTCTCGCGGTCCTCGTCGTCCATCACGACGACCGGGCGGCCGCTCTTGACCGCGGCGATGGCGTCCTCGACGGTGTCGAAGCGGATGCTGGCGCTCACGAACCCTCCTCGCTGGCGTTCGTCGGCTCCGTGCGCTCGGGTGCCGCGCCCCCGCGGGAACTCGCCGGCCCGCTCACGAGCGGGCTCCCAGCAGGCGTTCCACGTACTTGGCGATCACGTCGACCTCCAGGTTGACCGGGCTCCCGGAAGGGACGGCACCCAGCGTGGTCTCGCGCAGGGTGGTGGGGATCAGGCTGACCTCGAACCACGGCTCCGGGTCGTCCGCGGCGCTGACGGCGCTCACGGTCAGCGAGACGCCGTCCACCGTGATCGAGCCCTTCTCGACGACGTAGCGCGCCAGCTCGGGCGGCAGCGCGACCCGCACGACCTCCCAGTGCTCGCCGGGCGTGCGGGTGACCACGGTGCCGACACCGTCGACGTGGCCCTGCACCAGGTGACCGCCGAGCCGGGTGTGCGGGGTGACCGCCCGCTCCAGGTTGACCGGGTCGCCGGCACCGAGAGCGCCCAGACTGCTGCGGCGGAGGGTCTCGGCCATCACGTCGGTGGTCCACTCCTCGCCGTCCGATCCCGTGACGGTCAGGCAGACCCCGTTGACGGCGATCGAGTCGCCCAGCGCCACGCCCTCCAGCGCCTTGCGCGCCCGGATGTGCAGCCGGGCGGCGTCCGCCTCCGGACCCACCCCGCCGGACTCCTCGCGGGCGAGCAGGACGCCGACCTCCTCGACGATGCCGGTGAACACGATCAACTCCCTCCGGTCGCGCCGTGGTGGTCCGCGACGCGCCGGGTCCCAGTGTGCCGGGTGGGTCGCAGCCGGATCTCCACGTCCCCGCCCAGGCGGGTGAGGCCGGTGACCGTGAGGGTCAGCGCATCGCCGATCCCGGTGATTCCCAGGTCCCCGACCAGCGGTGCGCCGGCGCCCAGGAGCTTGGGCGCCAGGTGCACGACCGCCTCGTCAACCAGCCCCTCGCGCAGGAAGGCGGCGGCCAGCGTCGGCCCACCCTCGAGCAGCACCCGCCGCACGTCGCGCGCGAAGAGCTCCTCGAGCAGCTCCCGCGGGCCGGCCGCGGCGCTGACCAGGGTGGGGGCGGCGTCGTCGAGCACCCGGGCGGTCGCCGGCAGCCGGCCGCGGCGGTCGAGGACCACGCGCAGCGGCTGCCGCGCGGCGGCCGGGTGGGCGGGAGGCGACCCGGCGTCGCGGACGGTCAGCTGCGGGTCGTCGGTCAGGGCCGTCCCCGACCCGACGAGGACCGCGTCACAGGTGGCCCGCAGCCGGTGGACGGCGGCCCGCGCCTCCGGGCCGGTGACCCAGCGGCTGCTGCCGTCGGCGGCGGCCACCCGGCCGTCGAGGGTGCCGGCGACCTTCCAGACGACGAACGGGCGGTGTTCGCGCACGCCGGTCAGCCACGCGCCCAGTGCGCCGTCCTCGGCGGCGTCCTGCTCCACACCGAGCTCGACCTCGATGCCGGCAGCGCGCAGCCGGGCGGCGCCTCCCCCGGCCAGCTGCGTCGGCTCCGGGACGGCGACCACCACGCGGGCCACGCCGGCGGCGATCAGCGCCTCGGTGCACGGCCCGGTGCGACCGGTGTGCGCGCACGGCTCGAGGGTGACGACGGCGGTGCCCCCGCGGGCCCGCTCCCCGGCCTGCGCGAGCGCCCGGACCTCGGCGTGCGGGCCCCCGGGCGGTGCGGTCGCGCCCTCCCCCACCGGCGTCCCGTCGGCGGCCAGCACCACCGCGCCCACCGCCGGGTTCGGGCTGGTGGTGCCGAGGACGCCCGTGGCCAGCTCGCGCGCCCGGGCCATGGCGCCGGACTCGCGCGCCTGCACCGCCGCCCAGGCGCTCACCGCTGCTGCGCCGCGGCCTGCGCGCGCAGGCCGGCGATGGCGCGCGCCGGGTCGTCGGCGCCGTAGACCGCGGAGCCGGCCACGAAGACGTCGGCGCCCGCGGCCGCGGCCTGCTCGATGGTGTCGGCGTTGATCCCGCCGTCGACCTCGACCAGCAGCGTGAGGTGCCCGGTGTCGACCAGCTCGCGGGCGCGGCGGACCTTGGGCAGCGTCTCGGCGATGAAGCGCTGTCCGCCGAAGCCGGGCTCGACGGTCATGACCAGCAGGGTGTCGAACTCGGGGAGCACGTCGAGGTAGTCCTCCAGCGGCGTGCCGGGCTTGAGCGCGAGGCCGGCCAGCGATCCGGCGGCGCGCAGGTCGCGGGCGACGGCGCGCGGGTCGCCGGTGCAGGCCTCCGCGTGCACCGTGACGTTGTGCGCACCGGCCTCGGCGTAGCCCGGCGCCCAGCGCTCGGGGTGGTAGATCATCAGGTGGCAGTCCAGCGGCACCGGGCTGACCGCCTGGACCGCCTGCAGGACCGGCAGCCCGAAGGTCAGGTTCGGCACGAAGTGCCCGTCCATGACGTCGAAGTGCAGCCAGTCGGCGTCGGCGACGCGCTGGGCCTCGTCGGCCAGCCGGGCGAAGTCCGCCGACAGGAGGCTGGGCGCGATGAGGGGGGTGCGGGACACGTCCGCCGAGTCTAGGCGGCGGTGATCACCGTCCCGCGCGCGAGCGGCGGTAGGCCAGGCCGCCGGCCACGGCCGCGAGCGCGGCCACCACGGCTGCCGCGACCAGCCAGCCGCTGCCGATCCCCTCGTCGTCCTCGGTGACGGCGGCCGGCACCGACGCGGTCGGGGCCGCGGGGGTCGACGACACGGCGGGGACGGGTGCGGCCGTCGAGGGCGCGGCCGTACCCGGGGCCACGGCGAGGACCGGGGCCGGCAGCTCCGGCTCCGGGCCGCCGGGCACCTCCTGCTCGATCCAGGCCTCCTCGGTGCCGTCGGCGTAGACCTGCACCGTCGGGAAGGCCAGCTCGGTCACACCGCCGGGCAGGGTGGCCACGGTGACCGCGTACCGGGCGTCCGCGCCGACGGGCAGCGCGGGCCCGCCGACCTCG
>DASQXT010000019.1:0-7714 GCA_035639575.1 Geodermatophilus sp. | reverse complement strand
CGTTCTCGTTCCTGCGGGACACAGGTGGCGCACCGCAACCGACGGGACGCCCAACACTTTCTCTCAGCCAATGATCAACAATCGCGGGAAACCTTTACAGGGAACACACTGGCGCTGCCTTTGCTCTCTTCGGCCTCGATGAGCGAGGCGCCGGCCGGATCATGAGGCGATGGCCGTTGTTGGCGGCGTCCTCAGCAAGCAACGAGGACCTCATGGTCGTCAACAGGCTGGTCACGCCGCGCCGGGAGAGCGCTCAGGGGCCGTATCCGAGCGCTCGGATACGGCCCCTGGCGTGAGGTTCACAGACGGGCTGACAGGATTTGAACCTGGTGACGAATAGACGTGTGCGTATGTAGCGTGTCGCCCCTCGGACACAGCCTCACCCCGGTGTTCCTGCAGGTCAGGAGCCCAGGGTGGTCTCGTTTCCAGGCCCGAAAGGGCTCGTGATACCAATTTGATACTTGGCGGCTCCGGGGCGGTCGTCAGCCGTCGAGCAGCGCGGCGAACCGGTCGGCGGCCTGCCGGCCCATGCCGGGGTGCACGTGCTGGTAGACGGTCAGGGTGATGGTCGCGCTGGCGTGTCCCAGCCGCTCGGTCACGACCTTGACCGGCTCGCCGGCGGCCAGCAGCAGGGTTGCGTGGGTGTGCCGCAGGTCGTGCAGCCGGATGACCGGCAGCCGCTCCTCCCCCAGCGTCTTGCGGGCCTGGACGACGTGGCCGAGGAACCGGCGGGAGAACTGCTCGGGGTGACGTGGGGTGTCCTCCAGGTTGCAGTGCACCAGGGCCGTGTCGCGGACCACGTCGAGGGCCGCCGAGCCGCGGACCGCCCGGTAGCCGCGCAGCGCCGCCACCGTCCCGGCGTCCAGGTCGACGACCCGCGACTGCCCGGTCTTGGTGGCCCCCTCGACCAGCTCCTCCCCCTGGCCCTTCGTCTTGACCACACCCAGGCTGCGCCGGACGGCGATCCGGCCGGCGTCCAGGTCGACGTCCCGCCGGCGCAGCGCCAGAGCCTCGCCGCGGCGCATGCCGGTGTAGGCGAGCAGCCGCCAGCCGATGGCGGCGTCGGAGTCGTGCCCCTCGGCCCACCGGAGGAACCGCGCCAGCTCCGGCGCCGTCCAGGCGTGCATCTCCGGCGGCCGCGCCTGCGACGGGGTCGGCGGGGTGGATCGGTCGATGGTCAGCCTTCCGTGCCGGACAGCGCCGCCGAGTGCTGACCGAAGAGTTCTGAAGACGGAACGCACCGAACGGGGTAACAAGCCACCCTGGCCGGATACCTCGAGCCCGCGCATCCAGGCGTCGACCGCGATACCGGTCTACCTGTCGAGAGGTGTCACCCCGGTCAGCAGGTCAGTCCGCCGGGAAGCTGGCCGATCGAGCTCCATCCCGAGGCTCCCACGCGCTCGCAGCGACACCTGCGAGGCGGTTCCAATGTCAGGGCGCTGGATCACTCCGCCTGCGGGCGGAAGGCACCCGGAGTAGCGTCGCCCGCACCGCCACCGGTACACAGACGTCCGGATCGTGATGCCATGCGAGACCCCGTCTTCGTGCACGCAGCGGCCACCGTCGTGACCTCCTCAGCAGGGTTCGAGGCGCCTGATGCCGGCGAGGCAGCGGCTCGGGCTGGGTCTCGCTGGCCGGAGGGGCTCGGCACCTCCGACCGCTGCGGCCTCTCCTGAAGGGACGTCGGTCGGCCCCGCGCCTGTTCCTCGGCGGACAGTGCGACAGACGCCTCGCGTGCGCCGCCCATTCCGATACTCCCCCAACTGGTCCACGTCAGAGGAGTCGTCATGACCCTGAACCCGAACACGATCAGAAGGACCGAGCCGGAGCGGCGGATTGTCCGTCCTGAGCAATTCCAGGACCCGACCGCCGGTGATTTCGCCCGTGCGGCCAGCCTGTTGCAGCCGCCTTCCGTTGCCGACCCCGCCATCCTCGGCTTCGCCGCATTTGCGCTGCCGACCTTCATGCTCGGCTGGATCAACGCCGAGATCATCGACAAGAACACGGCGCCCGTCGTGTTCGGGCTCATGCTCTTCTACTCCGGACTCGGACAGCTGCTGGTCGGAATGTGGGAGTTCCGCCGGAACAACAGCTTCGGCACAGTCGCCTTCGGCTCCTTCGGGATGTTCTACCTGTCGCTCTGGGCATTCTTCCAGTTCTATGCGAAGGAAGTGCCACCCGCGCAGCTCGGCCACGCTCTCGGGCTGTTCTTCGTTTCCTGGGCCGTACTGGCCCTCATCCTGTGGGTGGCGTCACTGCACACGACGCTGCTGGTCAGCCTGATCTTCGCGTTCACGACCGTGCTGCTCGCCTTGCTCGGCATCGGGAATTTCGTGAACAACACGACGCTCCTGCACTGGGGCGGGTACGTCGGCATCGTGCTGGGCCTAATCGGCTGGTACGCCGCCGCGGCCACTCTGATCAATGAGACCTTTGGCCGCATCGTGCTTCCAAACCCGTGCATCGGCCGTGCGTGCGAGATCGCTGTCGCGCCGGGACCGGACCGGGGTGAAGCGGCCGTGGCACCGACCCGGTGAGCACGCACGAGGGCCGATCAGGAGCACGGCACCCGCCGGGCACGTCGCCCCTGCCGCCGTCGCGGAGGCTGTGATCCCTGCCCTCGTGGACGGGCAGGACTCCCCTGCAGCCCTACCCTTCCGGCCCGGTGGGCGGCTCGGGCCGGCTCATCGATCGGTCACTGCGGCCTGGCCGCGGAGCACGGTCTTCTGGACCTTGCCCGTGGAGGTCTTAGGCAGTTCTCCATAGACGAACTTCTTGGGCACCTTGAACCCGGCCAGCCGCGACCGCACGAAGGCGATGAGCTCCTCCTCGTCGACAGAGGCGTCCGGTCGCACCGTCACGAAGGCCACGGGAACCTCGCCCCACCTGTCGTGCGGTGCACCGGCCACCGCCGACTCCAGCACCGCTGGATGGGCGTCGAGCACCCGCTCGATCTCGACCGACGAGATGTTCTCCCCACCGGAGATGATGATGTCCTTGCTCCGGTCACGGATCTCCAAATAGCCGTCGTGATGGACGACGGCCAGGTCGCCGGTGCGGTACCAGCCGGAGGCCTTGTCCACTCCACCGAGCGTGCTGGACGCCGTCGCCTCCGCGTCCTGGTGGTAGCCGAGCATGACGTCGTTGCCGCGCGCCACGATCTCGCCGATCGTCTGCCCGTCGGCCGGTACGTCGCGGCCGTTCCGGTCGACGACCCGCAGCGGGTCCGCGATGACGTTGCCCGTCCCCTGCCGGGCCTTGAGCTGGACCTGCTCCTCCCCCGGCAACTCGTCCCACTCGGGATGCCACTGGTTGATCGCCAACGGCCCGTACGTCTCGGTCAACCCGTACAGGTGGGTGACCTCCATGTTCAGCGCCGACATCCGGACCAGGAGCGTGGGTGTCGGCGGGGCACCCCCCGTCTGCACGTGGACCCGTGGCTCCAGCGGGCCGGCGGCCGCCTGATCAGCGTTGGCGATCATGGTGAGGACCGTCGGCGCGGCGCTGAAGTAGGTGATCCCCTCCTCGCGCAGCAATCGCCAGATGTGCGAAGGCTCGATGCGGGGCAGGCAGACGTGCGTTGCCCCGGCCGCGGACACGGCCCACGGGAAGCACCACCCGTCGCAGTGGAACATCGGCAAGGTCCACCGGTACCGGCTCGACGGACCCATTCGGGTGTGCATGGCCACGGCCAGTGCCTGGAGGTAGGCACTGCGGTGGTGGTACATGACCCCCTTCGGCCTCCCCGTCGTCCCCGAGATGTAGTTCAACGCCAGCAGCCCTCGCTCGTCCTCACACGGCCGGGCCACCGGCTAGGCCCCGACGAGCCATTGCTCGTACTCGTCCCCGGTCCCCCCGGCCACGACGACGGGGATCCCTACAGCCCGGGCGACCTCGGCGGCCGACTCGGCGAACTGCTGGTCGGCGACCAGCAGCCGGGCACCGCTGTGCCGCACGATGTACTGCAGCTCCCCGGCGGACAGACGCACGTTGAGCGGGACCAGCACCGCCGCCGCCCACGGGACGCCGTTGTGCAGTTCGAGCATCGCCGAGCTGTTGCTGCACAGTGCCGCCACCCGGTCACCCGGTCCGATGCCGGAGCCGGCGAGGGCCCCGGCCAGCCGGCGGGACCGGTCGGCGAACTCGTGATAGGTGAAGCGGCGATCCCCGTCGACCACGGCGGTGCGGTCGGGGAACACCCGAGCCGAGCGCGCCAGGAACGCCGTCGGGCTGAGCTGGCTGAAGGTGAATGAAGCTACTGCTGCCTAGCTGGTGACCGCCGCCCAGGTGAGCACGCCGCCGGTGACGCCGGAGCACAACTCGGCGTGCTCGTCGGTGGGGGCCTCGCCGAAGAGCAGCCACAGCCGGACCCCGGCGATGGCGGTGGTCATCAGCAGCTCCCGCAGCGCCGGGACGGTCAGCCACTGCGCCTCGGTGACGACGAGGTCGCCGACGTCGCCGTGCCGCAGGTAGGGCAGCACCCGGTAGAGGTGTCGCTCGCCGACCTGGGGGGGCGTGCGGAGGCCGCAGCAGCCGATCGCGGTGAGCAGGTCCTGGCTGAGCGGGGCGAGGGTGTCGCGGCCGGCGGGCGGGCGGGCGTCGACCCATGCGGTGGCGGGGTCGTCGGCGAGCTGGCGGCGGAAGGCGTGCAGCTGCTCGATGTCGGCGGGCGCGTGCGCGATGACGACCCGCCCGGGCTCAGGCAGCACGTCGGCTCCCGACCAGGCCGGGGCGGCAGCCGGGACGTCCGTCGCACCGGCGCAGGAGCCGGCGGTGCCGGCTGCCGACCTGGAGCGCGAGGCCGCCGCGGCCGAGGAGCTCGCCGCCCAGCTCCGTGCCCGCGCCGATGCGCTGCGTGAGGGCCGTCCGGCCGTCTCCTGACCGGCCCAGGCGCCGACGTCGGGGCCGAGCCCCGACCCGTGTCCCGTTCTGCCCTGCGCCGGGCACAGTGGTCCCGTGCGAGGGAGGAACGGCGGCCTCGCCCGGCTCGCCGCGCTGATCGCCACGTTGCTGCTGGTGGCAGGCTGCACCGGCAGCCAGGACCGGGCGAGCTCGGCACCGGCCACCTCCTCGGCCGCCGGCCCCACCCCGAGCACCGCGCAGCCCGCGATGACGGGGGCGCCGTGGCAGATCACCGACCCGGGTCCGGAGCACGCGATCGAGGGCTACGCCGACCACGTCAGCGTGCACCCGGGTGACCAGGTGCGGCTGTTCGTCTCCACCACCGCGCCCACGTTCACCGCGACCGCGTTCCGCATCGGCGACTACCCGCCCACCGGCGGCGCACGGTTCTGGGCCTCCGCCCCGCAAGCGGGTCACCCGCAGCCGGCCGCCGAGGTCCAGCAACCACGGAACACCGTCGTCGCCCCCTGGCAACCCTCGTTCACCGTCGGCACGACCGGCTGGCCGCCCGGGGACTACCTGATCCGGCTGGACGCCTCCACCGGCCCGCAGCAGTTCATCCCCCTCACCGTGGCCACCCCGGACAACACCGGCCGGATCGTCATCGTCAACGCCGTCACGACCTGGCAGGCCTACAACCGCTGGGGCGGCTACAGCCTCTACACCTCACCCAGCGGCAGGATGGCCGACCGCGCCCGCGCGGTCTCCTTCGACCGGCCGTACCAGGCGAAGGACATGCAGGGCGCCGGCGACTTCCTCATCTTCGAACGGCCGCTCGTGCAGTTCGCCGAGCGCAGCGGGCTACCGCTGGGGTACGCCACCGACGCCGACCTGGCCGCGAACCCGCACCTGCTCGACGGCGCCCGCGCGATGATCACCCTCGGGCACGACGAGTACTGGTCGCAGGAGATGCGCGACAACGCCACCGCCGCCCGCGACCGAGGGGTCAACCTGGCCTTCCTCGGCGGCAACGAGATCTACCGCCACATGCGCTTCGAGCCCAGCACGCTCGGTCCCGACCGCGTCGAGGTGGACTACAAGTCCTTCACCGAGGACCCGGTCCACACCACCGATCCCGCGGCGGCCACCACCGAGTGGCGGAACCCGCCCGACCCCCGCCCGGAGAGCGTGCTGCTCGGCAACTTCTACCAGTGCAACCCCGCCCAGGCCGACATGGTCGCCGTCGACCCGGGCAACTGGCTGCTCTCCGGTGTGGTGCAGGGCGGCCAGGTGCTGCCAGGGTTGATCGGCAACGAGTACGAGCGCGTCGACCTGCGGGTCCCGACCCCCCGTCCGATCGAGGTGCTCTTCCACTCCCCCGTGACCTGTCAGGGGCGGCACGACTACTCCGACGCCACCTACTACACGACCTCCAGCGGTGCGGGCGTGTTCTCCGCCGGCACCCAGTACTGGATCTGCGGGCTGGAACCGGGCTGCCAGGGCCACGACAGCTCCGCGGTCGTCGACGCGATCACCACCCGGCTGCTCACCGCCTTCGCACAGGGCCCGGCCGGCTCGGCCCACCCCGCACAGGACAACCTCGCACCCCTCGGCATCGCACCGCCCGGGACGTAGGAGGACGCCGGCGTCCCACGAGGTCCCGGCGGTGTCTCTGGACGTGAGCGTTGATGTCGTCGAGGTGCGCCGCCACCCCGTTCACGACACCGACCGGCCGGCCTGCCCCAGGCGTGTGAGGCGCGACGGGACGCCGCGGCTCGGGCCACGCCGAACGGGTACTCGCGGAGCCGTGCCGCATGCCGCTCCACGGTCCGCCGCCGGCGCGCGCTACCCCGCGCCGGACTGTGAGCGCTTGGAAATCGTGATCTCAGGGCTTCCCACGGTGAGTGGACGGGTTGTCTCACACGTCCTCTCGCATGGTCTCGCGAGTGGACTGAGGTTTTCTCAACGGATTGGTCGTTCCACGTTGGTCAGGACGAGTGCCGCTTTGGCGATGGCGCCGATGCGCTGGGGACATAGCCGGATGCGGCCCAGCGCCTTCCACCGGGTCTTGAGCAGCGCGATCCCGCGTTCACCCTGGGCGCGCAGACAGCCGATCAATTCATTGCGGGTGGTGTTGTCCGAGTGCAGGTCGCCGCCCTTGGTCGGGGTCAGCACGCCGGCGCCGGCGCCGGCGTAGCCCTTGTCGGCCAGCGCGGGCAGCCCCAGCAGCGCCGCGGCGGCGTACACCGCGCCGAGGAAGCCGGTGGCGCG
This sequence comes from Geodermatophilus sp., assembly GCA_035639575.1. GTDB lineage: Bacteria > Actinomycetota > Actinomycetes > Mycobacteriales > Geodermatophilaceae > Geodermatophilus. The sequence goes on along the minus strand of DASQXT010000019.1, from coordinate 601 downwards.
TGCGGCGGTCAGATCGTGGGTCGAGCCGGGTTCGACGTCGGAGACGGCGGCCGGCTGCCCGTCGGGGTCGGACACGATCTGCACGTTCCCGCCATGCTCGCGGTGCTTGCCGGAGAACCACAGGTCATGGCCGGTGGCGGGGTTCTTCACCCGGCACCGGTTGGTGCGGATGAGGGTGCCGTCGAGCGTCACGTGGGTCCAGCCTGCGGCCTTGCCGCGCTCGAGTACCTGGTGCAGGTCAGGTGCCTGGGCGGCGAGCACGTCGATGCCTTCGTGCAGGTAGCGGTAGCTGGTGGCCAGCGAGATCCCGGTGTCGGCGGCGAGGACCTTTAGGTCGGCGTCCTCGCGGAACCAGCGCAGCACGAGCACCGCTTGGTCCCGGGCCGACGCGGCGCGGGAGCCCACGCCCGTGCCCCGGCGCAGCCGGTCGGCAACCAGCAGTTCGGTCAGCAGCGTGGCGGTTTCGGCCGGCACGTCGAGCGTGGCAGAGTAAGTGATCACGTGGGGTTCCTTGCGGTGAAGATCGTTCCCAGTGGACCGTAAATGTGGTCCTTGATGTCATCTGGGACCTAAGAGCAGGAGCGACCCCCAAAGTGAAGCC
>DASQXT010000018.1:0-4766 GCA_035639575.1 Geodermatophilus sp. | reverse complement strand
TGCCGGTGGCGACGAACCTGGACCGGGGAGGGGACCACCCCCAGACTGGTGCGGCAGCCGACACGGTCAGAGGGGGGCACGCCGGTGGAACTCGGCATCGACCTGGGCACCGCGAACACGGTCGTGAGCGACGTGCGGCGCGGCATCGTCTTCGACGAACCGACCGCCATGCTGCTGCACCCGGGCGGTGCCCGCCGGGAACGGGTGCTCGCCGTCGGCAGGGAGGCGGCCGACCTGCTCGGCCGGACGCCGTCGCGGTTCGTCCCGGTCCGGCCGCTCAACGACGGTGTGGTCACGGACCTGGAGACGGCCCGGTCGTACCTGCGCGCGGTCCTGCAGAAGGCCGGACGGCGGGCGTGGGACTTCCCCGTCCGCGCCGTGATCGGCGTGCCGACCGGCTCGACCACGCTGGAGCACCGGGCGCTCCTCGAGGCCGCGGAGGAGGCGGGCATCCGCCCGGTGACCACCCTCGACGAGGCGGTCGCGGGCGCGGTCGGCTGCGGCATCGACCCGCTGGAGCGGCGCGTGCACCTGGTCGTCGACGCCGGAGGGGGCACGTCCGAGGCGGTGGCGTTCTGCTTCGGCGGGGTCATCGCCCACCGGACCAGCAAGCTGGGCGGTGACGAGATGACGCTGGCCGTCGCCCGGCACCTCCGCGAGCAGCACCAGATGCACGTCGGCGAGCTCGAGGCGGAGGACCTGAAGATCCGGTCCGGGGCGGACGTGGACGTCCCGCTCGTCGTGCAGGGCCGGGACGCCGCGACCGGCCGGCCCCGGCTGGCGACGGTGCAGGCGGCCGAGGTGGCCGAGGCCGTGCGGCCGGTCGCCGAGGAGATCGTCCGGACGCTCGCCCCCTGCCTGGACGACCTGCCCCCGCAGGCGCTCGCCGACGTGATGGCCGAGGGCGTGCTGCTGTTCGGCGGCTCCTCCCAGCTGCCGGGATTCTCCGACGAGCTGGAGCGGAGTCTCGGCCTGCCCGTGAAGCTCGCCGAGGAACCCCTGACCTGCGTGGCCGAGGGCGCGGCACGGGCGCTGCGCAACCGCCGGCTGCTCGCGGCCTACGGTCGCCGCTGACCCGTCAGGGCGTCGCCACGGGCCCGGTGGCGAGGACGTCCGGCCGGTGCTCGAGGTAGTGGCGCAGGCTGTCGGCCACCACGGTCTTCGCGCTGCCCTCGGTCGTCTCCGCTCCCTGGACCAGCGCGGTCACCACGATCTCCGGGTCGTCGGACGGGGCCGCGGCGGTCATCCAGTAGTCGTACTCGTCGTCGCGCAGGCCGCCGTCCTGCGCCGTGCCGGACTTCCCGCTGACGGGCGCGGGGAGGTCGGCGAGCCGGACCGCGGTGCCGCTCGTCACGGCCTGGCGCATCCCCTCGCGCACCGGCCCCAGCTCGGCGGCGAACGGCACGGGGGTCACGGCCGGTGGGGGGAGCGCGGTGTACGTCGACCCCTCCGTCCCGATCGCCAGGCCCAGCCGCGGGGTGACCAGGTTCCCGGTGGCCACGGCGGCGGTCCACCGGGCGTTCTGCAGGGGCGTGACCTGCAGCTCGCCCTGGCCGATGCCGAGGATGACGGTCGACCCGCCGTACCACGTGCCACCGTCCGCCGCCACGGACTCCGGTGTCCCGAGGTAGCCGGCGGACTCCCCGGGCAGGTCGATCCCGGTCGGCTGGCCCACCCCGAGGGCGTGGGCCGTGTCGATCACCGCCTCGGGCCCGAGGGCGACGGCGAGCTTGTAGAAGTAGACGTCGTTGGACATGGCGATCGACTCCACCAGGTCCATCGGTCCCATCGGCTTCCAGTTGCCGAAGGTGTGGCCGCCGTAGGTGAAGTCGGCCCCGGTGGGGACGGCCTGGTACGGCGAGAAGACCGGATGGGCCTGGTTGGCCGCGGCCACGACGAGCTTGAACGTCGACCCGGGCGGCGCGACCGCCTGGGTCACGTGCTCGAGGGTCGGCGCGCCCGGCGCATCCGCCAGGGCCTGCAGCGCCGCGGCGTCGACCGGCGGCCCGTAGACGTTGTTGTCGAACGACGGGGCGCTCGCGATGGCGAGGACCTGCCCCGATCGCGGGTCCATCGCCACGGCCGCGCCGATCTTGCCCTGCGGCCGGGGCTGGTCGCGCACGGCCGCGGCCAGGCTGGCGTCCATCCGCTGCTGCAGCCCCAGGTCGATCGAGAGCCGCAGGTCGGCCCCGGGCACGGGGTCCTGCCGCTCGCCCAGGGCGACCGGGACGCCCTGCGGGTCGACGTACAGGCACTGGCGCCCGTTGACCCCGCGCAGCACCGCGTCGTACTGCCGCTCGAGCCCGGCGCGACCGACGATCTCGCCCGACGGCAGGTCGGGCCACCGGGCCTCGTCCTCGGGCGTCGCCACGCCCACGAAGCCGAGCACCGGCCCGAGCAGCGAGCCCTGGGGGTAGGACCGGCGCGGCTCCGGGACGACGATCACCCCGGTGATCCCGGCCGCGGTGACCGCGTCGCCGACGTCCTGGGGCACCTCGGCCACCGGCAGCGACAGCGTGGTGGGCTCCGCCGTCCCTACCTGTCCGCGGAGGTCGTCCCGCGGCCGGCCGGTCAGGTCGGCCAGGCGGTCGACGTCGGCGGGGCGGCCGCGCAGCAGGGCGGGCACCGCGAGGACCTGGTCGGCCCCCGTGCCGGCGTCGGCCGCGTCGACGGCGAGCGGCGCGCCGTGCCGGTCGGTGATCGAGCCGCGGGGTGCCGGCAGCCGGACGCAGCGCGTCATCTGCTCCTGACCGACCAGCGCGAGGGCCTCGCCCTGGGTGCTCTGCAGCCGCCACCCGTAGACGCCGAACGACACCAGCAGCACCGAGAGGCTGACGGCGGCCAGCCGGACCAGCCGCGGCCGCGGGTTGCGCCACGCCGGCGCCGCCCACAACCGCCTCCGGGTGCCGTCCCGGCGGATGGCGAGGACGACGCCGATCGCGGCGAGGTGCACCACGAGCGCCGTCCCGCCGTAGCTCAGCAGGGGGAACGGGACGCCGGCCAGGGGCAGCAGACCGAGGTTGCCGCCCACCGAGACGACGGTCTCCAGGCCCAGCAGGACCGCCAGTCCCCCGCCCACGAGCGCCGCGTGCGGTGTGCGGGACGCCCGCCCGGCGAGCGCGAGTCGCCACACGAGGACGATCGCGGCGAGCACCACCCCGGCGCCGGCCACCAGCCCCCACTGCCCGACCAGGCTGGCCAGGGCCAGGTCGGTCTCGCGCTCGGGCAGGTACTCCGCGCGCAGGCCGCGGAGCGGGTCACCGGTCCGCCCGAACAGCCCGCCCGAGGCCAGCGCGATGTGCGCCTGCCGCAGCGCCCAGCCCGAGCCGGTCGGGGACTCGTGGGCCCCGACCAGGAAGGTGCCGAGGCGTTCGAGCTGGTAGGGCTTGAGGAGACTGATCATGAGCGGCGCCGACACGGCCGCCGCGGCGATCACCGGCAGCAGGAACCGCGCGGGCACCCGTCCGAGCACCAGCATGGCAGCGGCCAGGACGGTGAGCAGGGCGGTCGTGCTGAGGTCCGGCTGGAGCAGGGTGAGCCCGATGGGCACCACCGCGAGCAGCACGGCCGTCGCGAAGCGCCGCCACGGCGGCCGGCTCGAGCCCAGGACGGCGGCGAGGACCAGCAGCATCCCGAGCTTGGCCAGTTCGGAGGGCTGGAAGGTGACCGTGCCGAGCGCCACCCACCGGGTGGCGCCGTTCGCGGAGCGGCCGACGGCGAGGACGGCGACGAGGAGGAGGACGGCCGCGCCGTAGGCGGTCCAGCCCAGCACGCCCAGGTACCGGACGCGGGCCCGCCAGAACACCGCCAGCAGGAGCACCCCGCCGGCGGCGATCACGCCCTGCCGCACGGCGAGCTCGGGCGCCCCGGCCAGGTACAGGTTGACCAGGCCGAGTCCGACGAGCGCCAGCGCGGCGACGACGGCGAGCAGGTCGAAGGCGTTGCTGCGCAGGTCCCTGCGCTGCTGCCGGGTCCGCCGTCGGCTGCTGCGCGCACCCGGCCGCGACCCGTCCGGTCCGACGACCGGCCCGATCGTGCCGCTGCGCAGGTGTCGACGGCGGCGCCGGCTCCACCGCCGGCTGCGCCCCCCACCCGCCCACGCCCCGTCCTGCCCGGGAATCGACACGCGTCCTCCCTCTGGTCAGCGAGCCTGGGTGTCGGACGGGCACGAGCCGACGGACACCGGGGCGGAGGCCGCGACCGCGGGGGCCTCGGTGACGGCCAGGACCGCCACGGACGCCCCGGCCGGCAGCACGACCGTGCCGACCGCCTCGGCCCGGTCGCTCCCGGCGGGCACGGTCACGCTCCCTCCGGGCGCGGTGTCCGAGGCGCCCGAGCAGCGGTCGACGACGCGGTACGTCCAGGTCACGACCTGTTCATCAGCGCCGGGGACGAGCCGCACCTGGACGCGGAGGGTGCAGGCCGTGTCCGGTGCGCACGGTGCGAGGGGCCGCAGGTCGACCCCGGCCACGCTCCCGGACGCCGCGGGGGCCGGGAGCACGATCGGCGGGCCGTCCGGTCCCGCCGAGGCGGACGTCTCCGTCCCGCTGCGCCCGGCGTCCAGCAGCAGCTCGACGTCTCTGGCGATGTCGTCGCGCAGCACGGCGACCTCCAGCACGACGATCGCGGTGAGGACCAGGATCGAGAACAGCCACGCACCGATGCGCCGAACGGCGCTCCTGGCCCCCGCGGTGGATGCGGGCCGCGACGGCGCAGCCCCGGCCGCGCCGGACCGGCTCCCGGTGGACCCGGCACCGGTCGCTGCC
>DASQXT010000017.1:0-25160 GCA_035639575.1 Geodermatophilus sp. | reverse complement strand
GACCCGCCGCCGACGACGCGAACACACGGTGAACCCGCCGGCTGGCTTCCGCCCACCTCGTCGGCCTGGGGACCCGGTGGGAACACACGTGTGGGGTCGCGAGGCGCGCCGCTCAGACCGCGCCCGGCCTCCCCGAGCACGAGCGCCCGGTCCTCGTCGTGGCCGCTCGGCTGCACGACATCGGCCACGCGTGGCGACTGAGGCGCGTTATGTGGGTTGACCTATGCAACGCCGAGGTCGGCGGGGTGGACGCGTAGCAGGGTGTGCGCGGCGATGGTGGCGGCGGTGCGGGTCAGCAGGCCCCAGAAGGTGTGGGAGCCGTGGCGGGCCAGCTCCATCCGGTCGGTGAGCTCGCCGAAGGTGACCTCGATGTAGTTGCGCCAGGAAGCGATCACCGTGCGCAGGGCGCTGGGCATGCCGGCGCGCTGGGCCTTGGTGGGCGGGGTGAGCACGGCGATGCCGCGCGCAGCGCAGGCCGCGGCGAAGGCCCGCCCGGCGAAGCCCTTGTCGGCCAGCACGTCGCGCGGTGGTGGCCCGACCTGGAGCAGATCGGTCGCGACGTCACGCTCGTTGACCGCGGCGGGCACGATGCTCCAGGCGCGCACCAGCCGGGACCCCAGGTCGGCCTGGACCGCCAGTCGGAAGCCGTAGAACCACTCGCCGTGCGCACCGTCGCGGCCGAAGCGGGCGACCAGCTCGTTCGGGCCGACCCAGCCGTCGGGGCCGCGGACCCGGGAGGGGTGCTTGACCGGCAGCGCGGTGGTGTCGACCTGGGCGCAGTCATCGACCGGGCATCCGGCCGCGAGCGCGGCGCGCAGCTGCTCGAAGGCGGCCCATAGCCAGCGGATGCGCCGGTTGACCTCGGACTGGTGCGGCAGCCGGGGAAACAGCTGCGCCCAGTCGCGGGTCACCTCGGCCACGAATCCGGCCTCGCTGCGCCGGCCCAGCAGATGGCGCACCAGGGCGATGGTGAGCAGTTCGGCGTCGCTGCAGGCCGGGGTCGGACCCGGCCGAGCCGGGATGGTGACCTCCCCGGCGGCGATGGCGTCGTCGACGAGCACGTAGACGTGGACGAACAGGTCCTCGGTGGGCAGCATGATGGGCGCCTCTGCGGGCGAGGGGTCTTCGACAACCGCCACGTTCCGCAGAGGCGCCCTCATGTCAAGCGATCAATTGCCCGGGCAACCCACATAACGCGCCTCAGGGGCCGTCGGCACCCACGGGATGGGCGGGGTCCCGACCACGCACGCCCGGTCGAGGTCCGTGCCACCACACGCCGCGGCTCGCGGGCGGAACGGCCCGGACCCGCCTCCCGCCCGGAGACGGGGTCCGCGCTTGCCGGCCCGACGCCTGAGGCCGGCCCGATCTCGACGTCGCTGCGTCAGGGCAGCCAGGCGTCCAGGCCCTGCTCCTCGTGCACCCCGGGCTCCTCGGCGGCCTCGCCGGACCGGTCCTCGTCCAGGGCCTCGCGGACCACCCACCCGGCCAGTCCGGAGCCGTATCCCTTGCGCGCGAGCATCCCGACGAGCCGTCGCTCGGCGGTCACCCGGTCGACCCGCCGCAGGCCCGGCAGCCGACGCTGCACCAGCCGCCGGGCCGCGTCCCACTCGTCCTGGTCGTCGACGAGCGCGACCGCCTCCTCGGCGACCTCGCCGTCGACGCCCTTGGCGCGCAACTCCGCCTTGAGCGCGCGCCGTGCCAGCCCGCGCCCGGCCTGGCGGGAGGTCACCCAGGCCCGGGCGTAGGCGGCGTCGTCGATGAGCCCGACCTCGCCGAACCGGTCGAGGACCGCCTCCGCGACGTCATCGGGGATACCGCGCTTGGCCAGCAGGTCGGCCAGTTGCTGACGGGTCTTGGGTGCACCGGTCAGCGCCCGCAGGCAGATCGACCGGGCCACCTGCTCGGGGTCGCCCGGGTCGTCCTCGGGGTGCGGGCCGCCGGCCTGCGGGGCAGCGTCCGGGCCGTCCGGGTCAGGGGACGGACCCGAGCGCCGCCCGCGTCGACGTCCGAGAGCCGAGCGCTCCCGGGCCTCGGGCCAGCCGCCCACGGTCAGAAGTCGGGCTGGTCGGCCGTCGCCGGCTCATCCAGCTTCGGGCCGATGCCCAGCTTCTCCTTGACCTTCTTCTCGATCTCGTCGGCGAGGTCGGGGTTGTCGCGCAGGAACGTGCGGACGTTCTCCTTGCCCTGACCGAGCTGGTCGCCCTCGTACGTGTACCAGGCGCCGGACTTGCGGATGAAGCCCTGCTCGACGCCGGCGTCGATCAGGCCGCCCTCGCGGCTGAACCCGGTCCCCCAGAGGAGGTCGAGCTCGGCCTGCTTGAACGGCGCAGCCACCTTGTTCTTGACGACCTTGACGCGCACCCGGCTGCCCACCGCGTCCGTGCCCTGCTTGAGGGTCTCGATGCGGCGCACGTCGAGCCGGACCGACGAGTAGAACTTCAGCGCCCGGCCACCGGTGGTGACCTCCGGCGAGCCGTAGACGACGCCGACCTTCTCGCGCAGCTGGTTGATGAAGATCGCGGTGGTGCCGGAGTTGTTGAGCGCACCGGTGATCTTCCTGAGCGCCTGGCTCATCAGCCGGGCCTGCAGACCGACGTGGCTGTCGCCCATCTCGCCCTCGATCTCGGCCCGGGGCACGAGCGCGGCGACCGAGTCGATGACGATGATGTCGAGCGCGCCGGAGCGGATGAGCATGTCGGCGATCTCGAGCGCCTGCTCACCGGTGTCGGGCTGGCTGACCAGCAGCGCGTCGGTGTCGACGCCGATCGCCCGGGCGTACTCCGGGTCCAGCGCGTGCTCGGCGTCGATGAACGCCGCGATGCCGCCGGCGGCCTGGGCGTTGGCCACCGCGTGCAGCGCGACGGTTGTCTTGCCGGAGGCCTCGGGGCCGTACACCTCGATGACGCGGCCGCGGGGCAACCCACCGATGCCGAGGGCGATGTCGAGGGCGATCGAACCGGTCGGGATGACCTTGATCGCCTGTGCGGCGTTGTCGCCCAGCCGCATGACCGAGCCCTTGCCGAACTGCTTGTCGATCTGGGCGAGGGCCATGTCGAGGGCCTTGTCGCGGTCGAGCGTTGCCATGGTGCTCACCTTCGGGGAGTCGCGTGAAGCGGGTCGGTGTCGACGCTAGAGCGGGGGCCTGACACTTCCGGGGGATTCGGTCGACCTGTGGAGGAACGCCCGGCCTGTGGACTGCGCCACCCAATCTAGACCGAACGTGTGTTCGACTGCCAGCGTGACACGCCGCTCCCGCGACTCAGCGCTCCCTGCGCGGCACGTCGAACTCCTCGCAGATCGCCAGCCACACGCGTCGCACCGGCAGGCCGGCCTCGATCGCCTCGACGGCGCTGCGCCCGCCCAGCGAGGAGAAGACGTGGTCGCGGGCCACGCTGTCGGCCCGCATGGGGCCGAACTGCTCGCCGAGACGGGCCCAGAAGTCCTGCAGTCGCACGACCCCGACGCTAGCGCGGACGCGGGACGGTCGGCCGGGCCGTGCGGACTCCTACGCTGGGGACGTGATCCCCGGCACCGGCTCGACCGGCCTCGACCTCGTCCTCGAGATCGGGATCGCGCTCGCCCTGCTGGCCTCCCTGGTCCTGCTCTGGCGGAACTACCGGGGCCGCTGAGCCGGCACCGCTCCCCCGCTCTCACGGGTGCGCGCCCACACCGCCAGCAGCGGGACGACGAGGGCGGCCGAGACCGCCGCGACCAGCCCGTAGCCGCCCAGAGCGAGCAGCGGGCCCCCGGCGACCCCGGCCAGCGCGGCACCCAGGCCCATCAGCAGGTCGGTGCCACCCTGCGCGGCGGGCCGCCGTCCCTCGCCGACCGCCTCGGTGACCAGGGTGGACCCGGCGATGAGCCCGCAGGACCAGCCCAGCCCGAGCAGCAGCAGCCCCGCACCCAGCTGCAGCGCCGCTCCGGACGGCGCCGTCCCTGCCAGCGCGGCCGCCGCCAGCAGCAGGCCCGCACCCAGCGCGACCGTCGCCCGGCGGCCGGCCCGGTCGGCGAGCACCCCCACCAGCGGGGAGAACAGGTACATGCCGGCGACGTGCACGCTGATCACCAGGCCGATGACACGCAGCGTCGTCCCCCCGGCGTGGCCCATGTGCACCGGCGTCATCACCATCACGCCGACCATCACCGAGTGGGAGACCACGACCGCGGTGAGCCCGAGCCGGCCGCGGGGGTCGGCCCACACGGCCCGGACGGCGTCCGTGGTCGCGCGTCGCGGCCGGCCGGTGCCCGCCCCCGCGCCCCGCAGCTGCCGCGCCAGCAGCAGCGGGTCCGGCCGCAGCAGGACGAGCAGCCCCAGCGCCACCAGGGTGAAGACGGCGACCGAGACCGCGAAGGCGCCGGTCAGGGGCGGCAGCCCGAGGACGTCGCCGAGTGCCTCGCCGGGGTCGGCGAGGTTGGGGCCGAGCACCGAGCCGACCGTGGTGGCCCACACGACCAGGGACAACGCCCGCCCGCGGTGTTCCGGGACGGCGAGGTCGGCCGCGGCGTAGCGCGCCTGCAGCCCGCAGGCGGTGGCGGCGCCGAAGGCGAACAGGCCCACGAGCAGCAGCGGGAGGGAGGAGACGAACGCGGCGACGACCGTCACGAGGGCGCCGAGGACGGCGACCGCGTACCCCGCGGTGAGGCCCGTCCGCCGGCCGGCGCGGTCGCTGATCCGCGCCAGGGGCACGGCGAGGACCGCGGCCCCGAGCACGCCGGCCGTCTGGCCGAGACCGGCCGCGGTCTCGGTGCCGGCCACGTCGCGGGCGAGCAGGCCGCCGACGGTGATGCCCACCGTGATGCCGAGCCCGCCGAGGGCGACTCCCCCGCTGAGCACGCCGAGGGTCCGCCGCTGGACGGCGACCGGGTCGACGGGCCGGGTCTGCGCGGGCACGGCAGGCCCGGCCTAGAGGCCCATGGAGCGGCCGACGATCTCGCGCATGATCTCGTTGGTGCCGCCGTAGATGGGCTGGATGCGGGCGTCGCGCCAGGCCTTGGAGACCGGGTACTCGTCCATGTAGCCGTAGCCGCCGTGCAGCTGCAGGCAGCGGTCGGCCACCTTGTTCTGCAGCTCCGTCGTCCAGTACTTCGCCATCGCCGCGTCGACCGGCGTGAGCTCGCCGGTGTCGAGCTGGCGCACGCACTCGTCGACGAACGTGCGGGCGATCGTGACCTCGGTCCGGAGCTCGGCCAGGACGAAGCGGCTGTTCTGGAAGCTGCCGACCGGCCGGCCGAAGGCGGTGCGCGCGGTGACGTACTCGACGGTCTGCGCCAGCACCGTCTCGGCCGCGGCCACCGCACCGACGGCGATCGACAGCCGCTCCTGCGGCAGGTTCTCCATCAGGTGCGCGAAGCCGCGGTTCTCGGTGCCGAGCAGGTTCGCCGCCGGCACGCGCACCTCGTCGAAGAACAGCTCGGCGGTGTCCTGGGCCTTGAGGCCGATCTTGGCCAGGTTCCGGCCGCGGGTGAACCCGGGCATGTCGCGCTCGACCACCAGGAGGCTCAGCCCGCGGGAGCCCGGGGCGTCGGGGTCGGTGCGGGCCACGACGATGACCAGGTCGGCGTTGATGCCGTTGGTGATGAACGTCTTCGAGCCGCTGAGCAGCCAGTCGTCGCCGTCGCGCCGGGCGGTCGTCCGGATGCCCTGCAGGTCGCTGCCGGCCGCCGGCTCGGTCATCGCGATGGCGGTGATGAGCTCACCGCGGCAGAAGCCGGGCAGCCAGCGCTGCTTCTGCTCCTCGGTGCCCAGGTCGCGCAGGTAGGGCCCGGCGACGTCGTTGTGCAGGCTGAAGCCGACGCCGGTCGCGCCGATCCGCATGAGCTCCTCGTCCAGCACCGCCTGGTAGCGGAAGTCGCGCACTCCCCCGCCGCCGAAGCGCTCCTCCATGTCGGTGCCGAGGAAGCCCTGCGCGCCGGCCGAGGTCCAGACCTCGCGCGGCACGATGCCGTCGCGCTCCCACTGGTCGTGGAAGGGGACGACGTTCTTCTCGGCCCACGCCCGGACCGTCTCCCGGAAGTCCTCGTGCTCGGCCTCGTACAGGGATCGGCGCATGGCCGTCAGTGTGCCGCACGCCACGTCGCACCCGAGCGGCTCCTCGCAGGCCAGCGGAGTGTCGTACCCCTGTGGACACTGGGAGCCGTGCCCGCCCTCGACCGGTTCACCGAGCCCACCCGGGCGTGGTTCACCGGCGCCTTCGCCGAGCCCACCGCCGCGCAGGAGGGGGCCTGGCAGGCCATCAGCAGCGGCGGTCACGCCCTCGTCGTGGCCCCCACCGGCTCGGGCAAGACCCTGGCCGCCTTCCTCTGGTCGCTCGACCGGCTGGCCGGCACGCCGCCGCCGGCCGACGAGCAGGCCCGCTGCCGCGTCCTCTACGTCTCACCCCTGAAGGCCCTGGCGGTCGACGTCGAGCGCAACCTGCGCGCGCCGCTCGCCGGGATCGGGCAGGCCGCGGCCCGGCTGGGCCTGCCGCGCCCGGAGATCCAGGTCGGCACCCGGTCGGGCGACACCCCGGCCGAGCAGCGACGGGCCTTCGCCCGGCGGCCCACCGACATCCTCATCACCACGCCGGAGTCGCTGTTCCTCCTGCTCACCAGCGCCGCCCGCGAGGCGCTGCGCGGCGTCGAGACGGTGATCGTCGACGAGGTGCACGCGGTCGCCGACACCAAGCGCGGCGCGCACCTGGCCGTCTCCCTGGACCGGCTCGACGAGCTGCTGGAGCGCCCGGCGCAGCGGATCGGCCTGTCGGCGACGGTGCGTCCCGTCGAGGAGGTGGCCACCTTCCTCGCCGGCGGCCGCCCGGTGGAGGTCGTCGCGCCCGGGTCGGCCAAGGAGTGGGACCTCTCGGTCGTCGTGCCGGTCGAGGACATGAGCGCCCTGGGCCAGCCCACCGGTGAGCTCGAGGGCTCGGCGGCGGGCGACCAGCCGCGGACGTCGATCTGGCCGGCGGTCGAGGAGCGGGTGCTCGACCTGGTCGAGGCCCACCGCAGCACGATCGTCTTCGCCAACTCCCGCCGGCTGGCCGAGCGGCTCACCAGCCGGCTCAACGAGCTGGCGTACGAACGGGCGACCGGTGAGCCCGTGCCGCCCGGCACCAACGCCGCGGCGCTGATGGCACAGGCCGGGTCCGGCGGTGGGGTGCCCGAGGGTGTGCAGCCGGTCGCCGCCGCGCACCACGGCTCGGTCTCCCGCGAGCAGCGCGCGATCGTCGAGGAGGCGCTGAAGTCGGGCCGGCTGCCGGCCGTGGTGGCCACCTCGAGCCTGGAGCTGGGCATCGACATGGGGTCGGTCGACCTGGTGGTGCAGGTCGAGGCGCCGCCCACGGTCGCCTCCGGCCTGCAGCGGGTCGGCCGCGCCGGGCACCAGGTGGGCGCGGTCAGCCGGGGTGTGCTGTTCCCGAAGTACCGTGGCGACCTGGTGCAGTGCGCACTGGTGGCCGAGCGGATGCGGTCGGGCGCGATCGAGTCGATCCGCTACCTGCGCAACCCGCTGGACGTGCTGGCCCAGCAGGTGGTCGCGATCGTCTCCGAGCGGCCGCGCACCGTCGACGAGGTGGGCGCGCTGGTCCGCCGGTCGGCGCCATTCGCCTCGCTGCCGGACTCCGCGCTGCACGCGGTGCTCGACATGCTGGCCGGTCGCTACCCCTCCGACGCCTTTGCCGAGCTGCGTCCGCGGCTGACCTGGGACCGGGTCGCCGACACCCTCACCGCCCGGGGTGGTGCACAACGGCTGGCCGTCACGAGCGGCGGCACCATCCCCGACCGCGGCCTGTTCGGCGTCTTCCTCGTCGGCGGCGAGGACAGCCGCGGGGGGCGGCGCGTGGGCGAGCTCGACGAGGAGATGGTCTACGAGTCGCGGGTGGGCGACGTGTTCCTCCTCGGCTCGTCCTCCTGGCGGATCGAGGAGATCACCCACGACCGGGTGCTGGTCAGCCCGGCTCCCGGTCAGCCCGGGAAGATGCCGTTCTGGCACGGCGACGCCCCCGGTCGCCCGCTGGAGCTCGGCCGTGCGCTGGGCGCCTTCCTCCGCGAGGTCGGTACCGCGACGCCCGAGGCCGGACTCGACCGCGCCCGCGCCGCCGGTCTCGACGAGTGGGGCGCGGCCAACCTGCTGGCCTACCTGGCCGAGCAGAAGGCGGCCACCGGTCACCTCCCCGACGACCGCACACTGCTGGTGGAGCGCTTCCGCGACGAACTCGGCGACTGGCGGCTCGTCGTCCACTCCCCCTTCGGCGCGCAGGTCAACGCCCCGTGGGCGCTGGTGCTCGCCGCCCGGCTGCGCGAGCGCTACGGCGTCGACGTCGCCTCGATGCACTCCGACGACGGCATCGTGCTGCGCCTGCCCGACACCACCGGGGAGCCGCCGGAGGCCGACCTCGCCGTCCTGGACCCGGACGACGTCGAGCGGGAGGTCACCGCCGAGGTCGGCAGCTCGGCGCTGTTCGCCAGCCGGTTCCGCGAGTGCGCGGCGCGGGCGCTGCTGCTCCCCCGCCGCGACCCGCGCCGGCGCACCCCGCTCTGGCAGCAGCGGCAGCGGGCCGCCCAGCTGCTCTCGGTGGCCAGCGAGTTCTCCAGCTTCCCGATCACGCTCGAGGCCGCCCGCGAGGTGTTGCAGGACGTCTACGACGTGCCCGGCCTGGTCGAGCTGATGCGCGACGTCCGGTCCCGGCGGGTGCGGGTGGTCGACGTGCAGACCCAGTCGGCCTCCCCCTTCGCCCAGTCGCTGCTGTTCGGGTACGTCGGCCAGTTCCTCTACGAGGGCGACGCACCGCTGGCCGAGCGCCGGGCGCAGGCGCTGGCCCTCGACACCGGGCTGCTCGCCGAGCTGCTCGGCCGCTCCGAGCTGCGCGAGCTGCTCGACGCCGAGGCGCTCACCGAGGTCGAGGCCGAGCTGCAGCGCCTGCCGGGCGACCGCCACCCGCGCGACCCCGACGGCGCCGCGGACCTGCTGCGCATCGTCGGTGACCTCACCCCTGCCGAGGCCGCCGCCCGCGGCGTGGGCCGGGAGTGGCTCGACGAGCTGGTGGCCGCCCGCCGGGCCCTGGTGGTGCGGATCGCCGGCGAGGAGCGGTACGTGGCGATCGAGGACGCCGGTCGGCTGCGCGACGCCCTCGGCACCGCGCTGCCGGTCGGCGTGCCCGAGGTGTTCACCGAGCCGGTGCCCGACCCCCTGGGCGACCTGGTCGGCCGCTACGCCCGCACCCACGGCCCCTTCCAGCCCGGCGAGGTCGCCCAGCGGCTGGGGCTGGGCGTCGCCGTGGTGACCGCCACGGTGCAGCGGCTGGTCGGCACCGGCCGGCTGGTCACCGGGGAGTTCCGCCCGGGCGGCACCGGCCAGGAGTGGTGCGACGCCGACGTGCTGCGGTCGGTGCGCCGGCGCAGCCTGGCCCGGCTGCGCCAGGAGGTCGAGCCGGTGCCGGTCGGCACGCTGGCGCGGTTCACGCCGTCCTGGCAGTCGGTGGGCAGCCGGATGCGCGGGCCGGACGGCGTGCTGGCGGTCGTCGAGCAGCTCGCCGGGGCGCTGGTCCCGGCCAGCGCGCTGGAGTCGCTGGTGCTGCCGGCCCGGGTCCGCGACTACTCCCCCGCGATGCTCGACGAGCTGACCAGCGCCGGGGAGGTGTTGTGGGCAGGCGCCGGCGGGCTGCCCGGCGGCGACGGCTGGGTCAGCCTCGTGCCGGCCGACCTCGCGCCGTTGCTGCTGCCCGAGCCGCTGGAGCTGCCCGAGGCCGGCCCCGCGGTGCTCGAGCACCTGGCCGGTGGGCAGGCGCTGTTCTTCCGCGGGCTGTCGGACCTCGCCGGCTCCACCGACGACACTGCCTTCGCCGACCTGGTGTGGGACCTCGTCTGGGCCGGCGCCCTCACCAACGACACCCTCGCGCCGCTGCGCACCCGGCTGTCCGGCGGCGGGACCCACAAGCGCCAGCCCGCCCCGCCCCGGGCACGGCTGGACCGCAGCCGCTACGGCCGCACCCGGCTGGGCCGCCCGGCGATGCCGACCCGCAGCGGGCCGCCCACGATGGCCGGCCGCTGGTCGCGGCTGCCCGACCGGGAGGCCAACCCCACGAAGCGGACGACGGCCCGCGCCGAGGCGCTGCTCGAGCGGCACGGCGTGCTGACCCGCGGCGCGGTGGTGGCCGAGCAGGTCGCCGGCGGGTTCTCGGCGGTGTACCCGGTGCTGCGGGCCTTCGAGGAGAACGGCCGCGCCCGGCGCGGCTACTTCGTGGAGACCCTCGGCGCCGCGCAGTTCGGCACGCCGGGCTCGGTCGACCGGTTGCGCAGCTTCGCCTCGCCGGACCGGGTGCCCGGCGGCGCGGTGGTCCTGGCCGCGACCGACCCGGCCAACGTCTACGGTGCGGCCCTGCCCTGGCCCGAGCGCCCCGGCGCGGCGGGCGAGGACGGCGGCGACCCGGGTGGAGCGGTCGACGTCGGCGAGGGCACCGGCGGCGGACGGCGCGGCGCCGGGCACCGGGCTGGGCGCAAGGCCGGCGCGCTGGTCGTGCTCGTCGACGGGGAGCTCGTGCTCTACGTCGAGCGGGGTGGCAAGACGCTGCTGTCCTGGACCGAGGACGAGACCACGCTCAAGGAGGCCGCGACGGCGCTGTCCGGGGCGGTCGCGGTGGGCGCGCTCGGCCGGATGGTGGTGCAGAAGGCCGACGGCGCCTCGGTGCACGAGTCGACCCCGCTGTCGGCCGCGCTGCAGGCGGCCGGCTTCGCCGCCACCCCTCGCGGCCTGCGCGTGCGCGCCTGACTCACCGGCTGGTCGCCCGGGTCGTGACCGACGCGGACCGCCGTCGCGCGATCTCGCCGGTGCGCCGCTCTCGGGCCGCGCGCAGCAGGACCGCGACCCAGGTGCGGTACGGGCGCCACCGGTCGGCGATGGCCGCGAGCTCGGCCGGCGTCGGGCCGTCGAGTTCGTACCGTTCGGCCATCTCCTGGTGCAGCCGACGCTCGGCCATCGGGAAGACGTCCGGCGCCGACGCGCCGCGCACGACCACGAGGTCGGCCGAGAACGGCCCCATGCCCGGGAGCGCACGGACCTCGGCGAGCGCGTCCTCCACGGGGAGCGCCCGAAGCCGCCCGCCGTCCAGGCGGCCGTCCAGCGCCGCTTCCGCCAGGCCGCGCAGCCGCTGCCGCTTGACCTCGGGCACGGGGAGCTCGTCGGCGACCTCGGCGAGCCGGGGCGGTGCCGGGAAGGCGGTCAGGCGGACGCCGTCCACCTCGTGTGGCACCCCGAACTGCTGTGCGATCCGGGCCTTGACCGACGCTGCGGCCACGATGCTGGAGCGTTGCGAGAGCACCGCCCAGCAGGCCGCCTCGTACGGCGAGCAGAAGGAGACCGGCCGCGAGCCGGGAGCCTCCTGCGCCAGCGGGGCGACCACCGGGTCGGCGGCGGTCACCGCGGGGTAGCCGGCTCCGTCGACGTCCAGCGACAGCAGCCGAGCCAGTTGCTCGGCCAGCCGGGCCGGTGGGTCGCCGTCCACGGTGGCGCGGACGGCGCCGTCGCGGTCCTGCCGGACGGCGACGCCCACGGTCCGCGGAGAGCCCTCGACCCAGAACGCGAGCCGGAGCACGCCGTCACCCGGCCCGCGATACCGGGCCGGTGCGAAGCCCTCGAGGAAGCGGGTGCTGTGCGTCAGGTCGAACGGGCCGCGCACGGGCAGCTCGAGCGTCGTGTCCACTGCCGTGTCCTACCGCGACGGTGTGACACGACCGTCGGCTCAGCCTTCGCGGGAGGGGTGCAGCCAGCGGCGGAACAGCCGCGACAGCGTCGGCATGACGACGTAGCCGAGCAGCACCACCACGACGACCGCTGACAGCAGCAGTCGCGCCGGCAGCGGCCACCCCGAGACGTGCGGGGTGACCAGCAGCTGGAAGGCCAGCGTGATGGCGAAGACGGCGACCACGGTGAGCACCGTCAGCCTCCAGCGGGGTCCCGGCCGGGAGGGGGTCAGGGCCGTGAAGAAGCTGTCGAGCCCCGCCACGTGGGCGTAGTCGACCCGGTCGGTGAGGTGCTCGACGCGCTCCAGCGCGGCCTGCCGCTCGCTGGAGCGCTCCCAGCGCGCCAGCGACTCCCCGTCGGCGAACCGGTAGACCAGGTGGTAGCGGGTCGAGCCGGGACCGGGACGCAGCAGGCTGGTGCCCAGGTTGCCCGGGAACCGTGCGGCCAGGTCGAGCACCTCGGCCGCCCATCCCTCGAAGGCCTCGCGCTGCTCGGCACGCACGTCGCGAGCGACGGTCACCGTGACCGGCTCGGCGGCGGCGACCACCGCCTCGGGTGCGGTGAGCGGGGCGTTCGTCGATCGGTCGCGTCGCTGCACGGGAGGCTCAGCACCGCGGCGGACGTGCGCCTTCCCGCCGCGGAGGTGACCTGCGCCGCGTCCGAGCAGCAAGGGACCCCGGTCCCGCCCCCACCCTTCGCCAGCTCAGGGCGGTGCCCTGCACGGGGCCGGGGGACACTGGAGCGCGTGCCCGAGGGAGACACCGTCTGGCTGGCGGCGAAGCGGATGCACACCGCACTCGCCGGCGCCACCCTGCGCCGCGGCGAGCTGCGCGTGCCGCAGCTGGCCGCCACCGACCTCGCCGGCCGCACCGTCTCCGAGGTCGTCCCGCGCGGCAAGCACATGCTCACCCGCTTCACCGACGGCTGGACGCTGCGCACCCACTACCGGATGGACGGCAGCTGGCACATCTACCGGCACGGCACGCGGTGGCGCGGCGGTCCGGCCTCCTCCATCCGCGCCGTCCTCGCCACCGACCAGTGGGACTGCGTGGGCTACCGGCTGCACGACGTCGCCATGGTGCGCACCGCGCACGAGGACCAGGTCGTGGGCCACCTCGGCCCGGACGTGCTCGGCCCGGACTGGGACCTCGACGAGGCACTGCGCCGACTGCGGGCGCACCCCGACGAGCAGATCGGCGTCGCCATCCTCGACCAGCGCAACCTGTGCGGCCCCGGCAACCTCTACAAGGTCGAGGGCCTGTTCGTCTGCGGCGTGCACCCGTGGATGCGGGTGGCCGACGTCGAGGACCTGCCCGGGCTGGTCGAGCGGACCCGGTCGCTGATGCTGGCCAACCGCGACCGCCCGGAGCAGAGCACCACCGGCGACCTGCGCCGCGGCCGCGACCACTGGGTCTACGGCCGCAGGGACCGCCCCTGCTACCGCTGCGGCACCCCCATCCTGCGCGGTGACCAGGGTCCGGACCTGCAGGAGCGGATCACCTACTGGTGCCCGACCTGCCAGGCCACCGACGCCCCCGTCGACCCGGCGGCCCGCACCGGCGAGCCCGACCACCCGCCGCCCCTTCCGAGCGCCTCCTGAGACGCCGCGGCCCGGTCACCGAGGTGACCGGGCCGCGTGTGTGGCCCCTCTGCAGGATCCCGCCGCCGGGGCCCCGTCCAGGGCACCCCCCCGAGCGGGGCGAGGGGGTGGGGAGGACGGGGCCCTTCCACGGTGGGGGAGAGGGGTCTTCCTGCTACTGCTGGTCGGGGTGCTCGGCGGGCTGGGCCGCCGGCTGGGCGGTGGACGTCGGCACCGACGGCGTGCCCTCCTCCAGCGCCGGGACGGCGTTCTGGCCGGTGATCGCCGGCTGCCCCATCGAGGCGCGGATCTGGTCCAGCCGGGAGGCACCGGCGACGTCGAGGGTCGCCTTCTGCACCTCGAGCATCCGGCCCTCGACCGACGTCTGCGCCAGCTCGGCCTGGCCCAGCGCGTTGGCGTAACGGGCCTCGATCTTGTCCCGCACCTCGCCCAGGCTCGGCGTGTTGCCCGGCGCGGAGAGCTCGTTGACCTGCTTGAGCGAGGCAGCCACGTGCTCCTGCATCTTGGCCTGCTCGAGCTGGCTCATCAGCTTGGTGCGCTCGGCCAGCGTCGTCTGCAGCCGCATCCGGCTCTGCTCGACCGCGCCGCGGGCCTGCTCGGCGGCCTGCAGCGCCTCGTCGTGGCTGCGCTTGAGGTCCTCCATCGACTGCTCGGCGGCGACCAGCTGGGTGGCGAAGGCCTGCGCGGCGTTCTCGTACTCCGCCGCCTTGGCCGCGTCCCCACCGGCGCGGGTCCGGTCGGCCAGCACCAGCGCCTGGCGCGCGGAGGCCTGCAGCTTCTCCACCTCGCCGAGCTGCCGGTTGAGCCGCATCTCGAGCTGCCGCTGGTTCCCGAGCACCGCCGCGGCCTGGTTGGCCAGGGCCTGGTGCCGCTGCTGCTCGGCCTCGATCGCCTGCTGGATCTGGATCTTCGGGTCGGCCTTCTCGTCGATCTTGGCGTTGGCGGAGGCGGTGAGGTACCTCCAGAGCTTCACGAACGGGTTGGGCATCGGTCCTCCTGCTCGTGCGGTCGTACGCCAGGCCTACCCGTCCGGCGCGCCGCAGCGATCGTCGTCCCCGTCATCGTCCCAGGTCCGCCTGCGCGTGAGCCAGCGGCGAGGTGCGGAGGCGTTCCGCTCGCTAGGGTCGCGGACGTGAGCAGCGACCACGCGGTGCTGAGCGTCCTGGGTGAACTCGTCGTCGACATGCTGCCCGATGCGGCCGCCGGCACGGGGCCGCACGGCACGACCCCGCACTACGTCGCCCGTCCCGGTGGCAACGCCCTCAACGTCGCGGTCGCCGCCGGTCGGCTCGGCGTCCCGGTGCGGCTGCTCGCCCGGCTGGGCAGCGGGCCGCTGGCCGCGGGCCTGCGGCGGCACGTCGAGTTGTCCGGCGTCGACCTCGGCGGGTTCGTCCCGGCCACCGAACCGGTCAGCCTGGCGGTGGTGGGGCTGAGTCCCGACGGGCACGCGGACTACGGCTTCCACGTACTGGGTGCCGCCGACTGGCAGTGGACCGACGAGGAGCTCGCCGCCGTCCTGCCGGCCGAGACGGCGATCCTGCACGTCGGCTCCATCTCCAGCTGGACCCCGCCGGGCTGCGAGGCGATCGCCCGGCTCGTGGAGCAGGTGGCCGCCGACGGCCGGGCGCTGGTCAGCGTCGACCCGAACATCCGCCCGATGCTGGCCGACGGCCCGGTCGGTGCGGCGCTGGGCAACACGCCGGAGTCGGTGCGCGCCCGCCTCGAGCGGCTGCTGTCCCGCGCCGACATCGTCAAGGTCAGCGCCGAGGACCTGACCTGGCTCGAGCCCGACGCCGGCGGCGACCTCGACGCGACGGCGCTGCGCTGGGCCGACCGCGGCATCGCCCTGGTCGTGCTGACCGACGGCAGTGCGCCGCTGCGCATCGCCCGACCCGGCC
Source organism: Geodermatophilus sp. (assembly GCA_035639575.1). Taxonomy (GTDB): domain Bacteria; phylum Actinomycetota; class Actinomycetes; order Mycobacteriales; family Geodermatophilaceae; genus Geodermatophilus. The sequence goes on along the minus strand of DASQXT010000017.1, from coordinate 9,949 downwards.
GCGAGCTGCTGCACCGCGAACCCCCGCGGGTGACCGTGGCCGACACCGTCGGCGCCGGCGACTCGCTGGCTGCGGGGCTGTTCGCCGGCCTGCTGGAGGGAGGGGTCACCACGCGTGCGGCGCTCGAGCAGCTGCCCGACGAGGACCTGCTGCCGATCGTCGACGACGCCGCGCTCGTCGCCGCGATCAACTGCACGCGCGAGGGCGCCGACCCGCCGACCCGCGACGAGCTCGCGGCGGCCCGCCGGTGACCGACCCCGACGAGGTCGTGCTGGTCGGCTTCGCCGAGCTGTCGGCTCCCGTCGTCCGCGCCCGCCTGCTGGCGGCGCACGACCGGTTCTGGGACGTCGACACCCGGACGCTGCACCACCCGGTCTGGTTCGACCAGTTCGGGGGCTTCGGCGCGCTCGCCCGCAGCGCCGCCGGCGAGGACGTCGGCTACCTGCTCGGCGTGGTCACCGCCGACCGGCTGGCCTACCTGCACCTGCTGGCCGTCCGGGACGACCGGCGCCGCACCGGGCTGGGCCGCAGGCTGGTGCGCTGGTTCGACGACCTGGCACTGACCACCGGGGCACGCGTGGTGCAGGCGGTCACCCGGCCGGAGAACACCGCCGCGGTCGCCTTCCACACCGCGCTCGGCGCCGGCGCGCACCTGGCCCGGGACCGCGCCGGACCGGGTGAGGACCGCCTCGTGCTCACCCGGTCGCTGACCCGCTAGCCCGTCCGCAGCCAGGCGGCCGTGTCCGTCGGCAGGTCGGCGGTCACCGGCGCACTGGTGAGCACCGGGTCGCCCTGCCCGGCCAGCGGCACCGGTCGCTCCGACAGGTTCACGATGCAGCGGAAGCTGCTGCCACGGTCGAACGCGAGCACGCCGTCCCCGAGGTCGCGCCAGGTCAGCGGTCCGTCCCCGGCGAGGCCGGTCAGGGCGCGGCGCAGCCGGAGGGCGCTGCGGTACAGCGACAGGGTGGACGCCGGGTCGTCGCGCTGCGCCGCCACCGTCAGCTCCCGCCACGATGCGGGCTGCGGCAGCCACGGGCGGACGCCGTCGGCGGTGAACCCGAACGGCGGCCGGTCCCCCGACCACGGCAGCGGCACCCGGCAGCCGTCGCGGCCGCGGGCGGTGTGCCCGGAACGCTCCCAGGTCGGGTCCTGCAGGACGTCCTCCGGCAGGTCCTCCACCTCGGGCAGGCCCAGCTCCTCCCCCTGGTACAGGTAGGCGCTGCCGGGCAGGGCGAGGGTGAGCAGGGCGGCAGCGCGCGCCCGCCGGAGGCCCAGGGCGAGGTCCGTCGGGGACGCCGCGTCGAAGCCCATGGTCCCCGCGCCGCTGGCCTCCCGGCCGAAGCGGGTGACGTGCCGGGTCTCGTCGTGGCTGGACAGCACCCAGGTGGGCGGTGCTCCGACCGGCGCCAGCGCGGACAGCGTCCCGTCGATCGCCGCGCGCAGACCGTCCGCGTCCCAGGCAGCGCGCAGGTAGTCGAAGTTGAAGCTGGTGTGCAGCTCGTCCGGTCGGACGTACCGGGCCAGCCGCTCGGGGCCGGCGACCACCGCCTCGGAGACGAACACCCGGTCGCCGTCGTAGCCGTCGCTGATCGCCCGCCAGCGCCGGAAGACGTCGTGCACCTCGTCGCGGTCCCAGTGCGGGTTGTCCACCCAGGTGCTCGACTCGAACAGCGCGCCGGGTGCGTGGCCGGCGTCGGGCAGGCCCGGCACCTTCGCCAGGGCCGGTGCGGCGTCCACCCGGATGCCGTCGACGCCGCGGTCGAGCCAGAACCGCACGATCCCGTCGAACTCCTCCCGCACCACCTCGTCGTCCCAGTCGAGGTCCGGTTGCTCCGGGGCGAACAGGTGCAGGTACCACTGCCCCATCGACCCGTCCGGCTCGCACACCCGGGTCCAGGCCGGACCGCCGAAGGCGCTGATCCAGTCGTTGGGCGGCGCGACGCCGCCGTCCCGGCCGTCCCGGAAGAAGTACCGCGCGCGCTCGGGGGCACCCGGGCCGCCGGCGAGCGCCGCCCGGAACCACGGGTGCTCGGCCGAGGTGTGGTTGGCGACCAGGTCGACGACCACGCGGAGCCCGACGGCGTGCGCCTCGGCCAGCAGGGCGTCCACGTCGGCCAGGGTGCCCAGCCGCGGGTCGATGCCCCGGTGGTCGCTGACGTCGTAGCCGCCGTCGGCCATCGGCGACGGGTACCAGGGCGTGACCCACAGGGCGTCGACGCCGAGGTCCGCCAGGTACGGCAGCCGGCTGCGCAGGCCGTTGACGTCGCCGACGCCGTCCCCGTCGGAGTCGGCGAAGCTGCGGACGTACACCTCGTAGACGACGGCCGTCCGCCACCACGGACGTCGGTCGTCGCAGGCTCGCATCGTCCCGGCCCCCTCCAGGGCGTCCCCGAGTCGGCCCCGTCCCGGCCCCGCCCTGAGCGTGCGGCGGGCGGGGAGGACGGGGTCCGCTCTCAGGCGGCTCCGGCCCGCGTGGTCCCGCCGCCGACCGTCGTCCCCTGTGCCTGCGCCTCCTGCACCTGCTCGACGCGGTCCTCGGTGGCCATCTGGGTCAGCCGCGCCCCGGCCTCGGCGTCGCGGGTGAGGTTCTCGCCGGTCTGCGGGTCGAACACGTGCACCTTGCGGGCGTCGAGCCAGAACTCCGCCTCGCGTCCCTCCCGGATCCGGCTCGTGGCGTCGATGGAGACGATCGCCTGCGTGCGCAGCTCCTCGGCGTCCAGCTCGCGGGACAGGTCGCGCAGCTGGTTGCGGATCGCCTCGGGCGCCTCGTAGGGGATGTAGGCGTACTGCGAGTCACCCAGCCACTCGGTGACGTCGACCCGAGCCCGGAACAGCGAGCCCAGCGGCCGCTTCGCCTCGTCGACCAGCGACGCGTCCTCGAAGTACTCCGGCCGGATGCCGACGAGCAGGAGGTCGCGGCCGCGGATGGCGGCGGCCCGCCGCTCGTCCAGCGCGATCGGCCCGAACGGCGTCTGCAGGCGGTCGCCGTCCAGGGTGGCGGGCAGGAAGTTCATCGGCGGCGAGCCGATGAAGCCGGCCACGAACAGGTTCACCGGCTGCTCGTAGAGCTCGCGCGGCGAGGCGACCTGCTGGATGCGCCCCTTGCGCAGCACGCAGACCCGGTCGCCGAGCGTCATCGCCTCGGTCTGGTCGTGGGTGACGTAGACGGTGGTGATGCCCAGCCTGCGCTGCAGCCGGGAGATCTCGGTGCGCATCTGGCCGCGCAGCTTGGCGTCGAGGTTGGACAGCGGCTCGTCGAACAGGAACGCCTCGGCCTGGCGGACGATCGCCCGGCCCATCGCCACGCGCTGCCGCTGGCCACCGGAGAGGTTGGCCGGCTTGCGCTCGAGGTGGTCCCGCAGTTCGAGCACGTCAGCGGCCTCGGACACCCGTCGACGCACCTCGTCGTCGGGCATCTTCGCCAGCCGCAGCGGGAAGGCGATGTTCTCGTACACCGTCATGTGCGGGTACAGCGCGTAGTTCTGGAACACCATCGACAGGTTGCGGTCGCGCGGCGCGAGGTCGTTGACCCGCTTGCCACCGATGATCATGTCCCCGCTGGTGATGTCCTCCAGCCCGACGATCATCCGCAGGAGCGTCGACTTCCCGCAGCCGGACGGGCCGACCAGGATCATGAACTCGCCGTCGGCGATGTCCAGGCTGACGTCGTTGACGGCCGGGTAGCCGTCGCCGTACTGCTTGACGATGTTGCGCATCTCGATCGATGCCATGAGATCTCGTCCCCTCGCTGGGTGGGTGGGTTCGGGGGTCAGCCCTTGACCGCGCCGTTGGTGAGGCCGGCGACGATGCGCCGCTGGAAGAGCAGCACCAGGACGACGACCGGGATCGTGACGATCACCGCAGCCGCCGCGATCGCACCGGTCGGGTCCTCGAACTGCGACGCCCCGGAGAACAGCCCGAGCGCGGCAGGCACCGGCCTGGAGGCGCTCGTGGAGGTCAGGGAGATGCCGTAGGCGAAGTCGTTCCAGGCGATGAAGAAGGCGATGATCGCCGTGGTGAACACACCCGGAGCGGCGAGCGGGACGATCACCTTGCGGAACGCCTGCCAGGTGGTGGCGCCGTCCACCTGCGCCGCCTGCTCCATCTCCCAGGGGATCTCCCGGAAGAACGCCGACATCGTCCAGATGGAGATCGGCAGGGTCAGCGACAGGTACGGGATGATCAGCCCGGGCCAGGTGTCGTAGAGCCCGATCTGCCGCCAGAGGTTGAACAGCGGCGTCACGATCGAGATGACCGGGAAGATCGCCACCCCGAGGGCGGTGGAGAGGATGAGCTTCTTGCCCGGGAAGTCCAGCCGGGCGATCGCGTACGCGGCGAACATCGACAGGACGCAGGAGATGAACGTCGCGATCAGGCAGATGCCGAACGAATTGCGCAGCGCCGGCAGGAACAGCTCACTGGCCGAGCCCGTGAGGATGGTCGAGTAGTTCTCCCACGACGCGGCGGTCGGGAGGAACTGGCCGTTGGCGATGTCCTCCGGCGTCTTCAACGACAGCGCCACGATCCACGCGATGGGGAACAGGCAGTACAGGACGATCAGGATCCCCCCGATGATCCACCAGGTCTTCTCCCGCCGGGACATCAGCCTTCCCCTCTTGCCTGCGCCAGGTCGATCCTGAACCCCTTGATGAAGCCGAACGCGATGATCACGACGGAGATGAACAGCAGGACCGAGACCGCGGAGCCCAGGCCGATCTCGACCCGCGCGATCGTCTGCCGGTAGGCCAGGAACGAGACCGACTCCGTGCCGTTGGCCCCGGCGGTCATGATGAAGATCGAGTCGAAGATGCGGAACGCGTCGAGCGTGCGGAACAGCAGGGCGACCATGATCGCCGCCTTCATGTTCGGGATGGTCACCCGCCACATCCGCTGCCACCAGGTGGCGCCGTCGACCTTGGCCGCCTCCTGCAGCACCTCGGGCACCTGGGCCAGGCCGGCGAGGATCAGCAGGGAGATGAACGGTGTGGTCTTCCAGATCTCGGCCAGGCAGATCACGAACAGCGAGGTCCACTGGCCGCCGAACCAGTCGGTGTCCGCCCCGATCCCCGGGAGCCAGGCGAACCAGCTGTTGACGAAGCCGGTGTCGATCTTGAACGCGAACGCCCAGGCGAAGGCCGAGACGACCGTGATGACCGCGTACGGGATGAGGATCGCCGCCCGGACGACGGGTCGGATGGAACTGAGCGCCTTGGCCATCACCAGCGCCAGCGCGAAGCCCAGGACCAGCTCGACGACGACGGTCACCACCGTGATGAACAGCGTGACGAGCAGCGCCTGCCACCAGAGGCCGTCGGTCAGGATCACCGCGTAGTTGCCCAGCCCCCGGAACGACCGGTTCGCCGGGTCGGTCAGGCGGTAGTTGAACAGCGAGTACCAGACCGCCTGCAGGATGGGGTAGGCGGTGACCAGCAGCATGACCACGAACGCCGGGCCGGCCAGCAGCCAGCCGAGTTTGCGTTCCGCACGCGACCGGTCGCTGATGGAGCCGCGCGGAGCCGCGACCGGCTGGGTCTTCTCGGTGGGTGGCAGCGTGGTGGTGCTCATAGCAGCTGGTCTCCTGACAGGACGGCCTGGATCAGGGCCTGGGCCCGGTCACCGGTCTCGGGCGTCACCGACGACGGCGGGTGGTACTCCCGCTGGATGGCTCCGGAGACCTCGCTGTAGTACGGCGTCTGCGGACGGTTGGCCGCCGCCTCCAGTGAGTCCAGGATCGTCGGGGCCATCGGGAAGACCTCCAACACGGCGGGGTCGTCGTAGACGGCGGCCGAGGAGGCTGGGTTGCCGTTGGTGGTCATGTAGTACGCCTGGTTCTCGTCGCTGGTGATGCACTCCGTCGCCTGGTAGGCGAGGTCGGCGTGCTCGCTCACGGCGCTGACGCCCAGGTCGATCCCGCCGAACGGGGGTGCGCTCGGCCGTCCGGCGTCGACCGCCGGGTACAGCGCCCAGCCGTAGTCCTCCGGCACGGACGCGTCCAGGGTGCCCGCCTCGACGGCGGAGAGCGCCCGCGAGTAGACGAACGGCCAGTTGACCATGAAGCCGGCGTCCGGGCCCTCGAACTCGGTGGCGCTGGTGTCCTCGCTCGACGTCGAGAAGGCCGGTCCGACGACGCCGGAGTTGGCCACGGTGTTCATCACCTCGGCGGCCCGGTCGGCCTCCGGGGTGGTCAACCCCAGCTGGATGTCCTCCGGGTTCGTGGAGTTCTTCTCGATGATGGAGCCCCCAGCGGACTCGATGAGCGCGTTCAGCCACACCGTCAGGGACTCCGCGCGCCGGCCCTGGGCGCTGAGGAGCTTCTGCTGCTGCTGGGCGGCCGTGACGAGCTGGTCCCAGGTGACCGGCTGGGTCATGTCGAGCCCGGCCGCCTCCGCCACGGACTTGCGGTACCAGAGCAGCTGGGTGTTGGCCCAGAACGGGATGGCGACCAGTTCGCCGTTCCACGTCGCCGAGTCGATGGAGCTCTGCACGACGCCCTCCGTGACCCGCCCGGCGAGGTCCTCCGGCACGGGGGCGAGGAAGCCGGCCTGGGCGAACTCGGGGATGTACGGGGGATCCAGGCTCATCAGGTCGATCGAGGTGTCGTTGGCCGCCAGCCGCCGGACGAGCTGCTCCCGCTGGGAGGAGGACTCCCGCGGCAGCTGCGAGGTCTCGATGGTGTAAGCGCCGTTGGAGGCGTCGCTGCACCGTTGCGCGATCTCCGCCTGGCCGCCGGAGTCCGGGTTGATGTACCAGTTGAGGACGGGGACGGAGCCCCCACCCCCGCCACCGCCACAGGCGGCGAGCGTCGAGGCCAGGACCGCGGCCGCGGCCGCTCCGCCCAGCTGACGTCTGAGCCCCCGCGTCGCGGCTCCGCCGGACGAACTGCCCTTGCCGTTCCTCGACACCGTCATCCGCCTCCGTGGGAGCAGCGAGCCTTGAGATCACCGCGGTTTTCGTACCGTGGCCCAGGCCACAGGAGGTGTCAACTCGAACGAAACCAGCTCGTGACCAGCCGCGGACGGCCCGCTGACCGGCTCAATCGCGGCCCCCGACGATGGCCGAGGGCGTGGTCAGCTCCTTGGGCGTGCGGGGCAGCACGGTGTCGAAGTACGAGCGCGCCGCCCGCGTCGTCCCGACGTCGTGGCCGGCCTTCTCCGACAGGAACCACCGGTGCTCGAGGATCTCGTGGAAGACCTCGGCCGGCGCCAGCCGTCCGGCGAGGTCGGGCGGGATGGCGTCCACGACGGGCTGGTAGGCCTCGGCCAGCCAGCGGTAGCCGGCGACGGTCTCGGGCACGGGCGTGCCCAGCTTCTGCTCCAGGGTGGCGCGGTAGGCGCGCAGGTCGTTGAGCAGCCGGCGGGCCTGGCGCTCCTGCACCTCCAGCCCGGTCAGCCGGAACAGCTCCCGGCGGTTCTGCCCGGGCTCGGACACCCGGGTCTCCACGCGCAGCCGCGCACCGCCGTCCGGGTCGGTGACCAGCTCGATCTCGCCGACGTCGAAGCCCAGGTCGTTGAGCCGCTGCAGGCGCTCGGCGACCCGCTGGCGCTGCTCGGCGAGGGCGAAGACCTCCTCGCGGGTGACCTCCTCCCAGAGCGCCTCATAGCGCACCGGCAGGCTGTCGGCGACCTCGATCGGGTCCACGTGCGAGGGCAGCAGGTCGCCGCACTGCAGGTCGAGCAGCTCGGCGCCCACCCGCTCCCGGGCGAGGTCGACGTCGTAGCGCCGCTGGCCGGGACTCAGCTGCGGGTGCCGCTCGGAGGTCTCGGCGTCCACCAGGTAGGCGGTGAAGGCGCCGGCGTCGAGCCGGAACAGCGTGTTGGACAGCGAGCAGTCGCCCCAGAAGACGCCGGCCAGGTGCAGCCGGACCAGCAGCACCACCATCGTGTCCAGCAGCTGTTCGGCGGAGTGCTCCGCGGACGTCCGGGAGAACAGGTACCGGTAGGACATCGAGTACTCGAGGTAGCGGGTCACCAGGACGGCGTCCTGCTCCTCCGGGCGGTCGACGCAGATGCCGAGGACCGAGACCGAGGGCAGGCCCTCCTCCTCGAACTGGCCGAGCAGCGCGTACTCGTGGCGGGCCAGCGGCTCGGGGATCTCCTTGAGCGCGTAGACGTGCCCGCCCTGCGCGGTGAAGCGGACGACGTGCCGTGAGATGCCCCGCTGCGGGACCTCGAGCAGCAGCTCGGGGTCCCACTGCTCGAGCGGCAGGTGGAAGGGCAGGCTGAGCAGGCCCGCCCCGTCGGTGGCCGGTGGCCGGAAGAGGTACCGCACGGCGACCTCCGGAGGTCTGCGGGGACAGCCGACGTCCGCGACGGGGCGGTGCCGGACCGTCACCATCCCACGCTGCACCGGTCCGCCGCCCGGGCGGCACGGGACCCGGCCGGAGGCCCCGGTCAGGACGGCAGCAGGCCGGCGAGGACCCCCTCCAGGGGCCCGCCGCCGGCCTGCGTGGGGCGGGGAGTCCTCTCTCAGGCGGCCAGCGAGACCGCGCCGGCCGGGCGACCGGAGGCACGGGCGGGCCCACCGACCAGGGCCAGCGCCGGCTCGGGGACCGGCTGCTCGTCGGAGGCAGCCGCCAGGGTCTCCTCCTCCTCGGCGGGGACGGCGGCGGCCTCGGCGGCGGGGACCAGCGGGCGGACGCGGACGCCGTCGCCGCGCAGCCCCAGGCTGACCTCGGCCAGCAGGTCGGCGAGTTCGACGTCGAGGGCGTCGCAGATCGAGGCGAGCAGCTCGGAGGAGGCCTCCTTCTGCCCCCGCTCGACCTCCGAGAGGTAGCCCAGGCTCACCCGGGCGGCACCGGAGACGTCGCGCAGCGTCCGCCGCTGGCGCAGTCGGTGGCCGCGCAGGGTGGTCCCGAGCTGGGTGCGCAGCAGCGTCATCGCCGTCTCCTGTCCTACCTGTGCGGAAGCGGCGGCACCCGGGGAGGGCGCCGTGCGCTCACGGTACGCGGCGCCACCGACGCCCACCGTCCCGAGCCAGGCGCGTCCGCTCTGGGCGTAACGCCGGGGGCCGGCCGGCTCTTCCGGAACCCTCCCCGACGCCCCGAGCTCGCCACGGGCGGGGAGAACGGGGTCCTTCCCCGAGCGTGGGGAAGGGTGGTCCTCGCTCAGGCGGCGGCGTCGGTCCGCGGGCCCGACGGCCCGGCGGAGCGGCGGGCGGCCGCGGCGCGGGCGGCGCGGGCGCTGGTGCGGCGCAGCGCCAGGGCGCGGTGGACGTAGTCCAGGCCGGTCGCCACGGTGAGCACCACGGCGGCGGCCATCACCCACCACCGCAGCGTGCCGATCAGGCCGTCGAGCGGGAGGGTGTAGAGCCCGATGGCCAGCGCCTGGAGCACGGTCTTGGCCTTGCCGCCGCGGCTGGCGGCGATCACGCCGTGGCGGATCACCCAGAAGCGCAGCAGGGTCACGCCGACCTCGCGGACGAGGATCGTCAGCGTCACCCACCACGGCAGCAGCGCCAGCACCGAGAGGCCGATGAGGGCGGTGCCGGTCAGCGCCTTGTCGGCGATCGGGTCGGCGAGCTTGCCGAACTCGGTCACCTGACCGGTGCGCCGGGCGATCATCCCGTCGTAGCGGTCGGTGATGATCGCGAGCGCGAAGACGAGGGTGGCCCAGTAGCGCCGCTCGTCGTCCATCCCGCCGTCGATGAACAGCAGCGCGGCGAACACCGGCACCAGGGCCAGCCGCAGCACGGTCAGCGCGTTGGGCAGGTTGACCACCCGCGCCGACTGGGGCGGCGTGGCGGCCGGGTCCACCGCATCGTTCATGCGCGCACCGCGGGTACCAGGGCCGTGGCCACCAGGTCCACGCCGTCGGTCGCGACGACCTCCGCGGCCACCACCTGGCCGGCGACCGCGCCGGCGGGCACCCCGGTGACCGTCGTCGTCCCGTCGGCCTCGGGGTCCTGGTGGGCCGCGTGACCGGCCCACGTCCCGGGCCCCTCGTCGGCGGAG
>DASQXT010000016.1:0-3571 GCA_035639575.1 Geodermatophilus sp. | reverse complement strand
GGCCTGCGCGAAGGCGTCCGGTGCGAACGGGTCGAGGTGCACGACGTCGAGGGTCAGGGCGACCCCCGCGTAGCCGGTGTCGGCGAGGAAGGCCAGCGCGTCGTCGAGCCGGTGGCTGGTCAGCCCGTTGGTGTTGTACGCATACCGCAGGCGGTGTCCGCCGGTGAGCGGGCTCACCGGGCGCCCCCTCCCGCCAGCACCTCCGCGACCGCGTGCCGGCCGGGCTCGCGGTAGAGCGCGTACAGCTGCCCCACCCGGCGGTCGGCGCCCGCGCGGTCGAACCAGGCCGGCCCGCCGAGTCGCTCCTCGGCGTCGGCGGTCAGGTGCACCCGCGCCCAGCCGCCGGGGTCGGCGCCGACGGCCACCAGTTCTCCGCCCCCGCCCTCCCCGCGCTCGGCCAGCCGGCGCACGCCGCGCTCACCGATCCGCCCGTAGGACATCGTCTCGACCTCCAGGCCCGGCACCAGCACCTTGGCCGCGACCGCGTCGCCGACGGAGGGCTGCAGCTCCACCAGGACGTCGTGCCCGGCGGCGTACAGGGCGTCGACGACGGTCGCGTGCAGGTCGTCGCCGGACCAGGTCGGCAGGTCGGCCAGCGCGACGGTCTCCCGGCGCGACAGGACCGAGTCCTGCAGCAGGTCGACCAGCGCGCCGGTGCCCATCCGGGTCCAGGCCAGCATCGCCTGCAGCGCGCGGTCCTCCTCGACCAGCCGCTCCGGCGGGTGTCCGCCGCGCCAGGAGTCGAGGTAGCCCGGCGGCGTGGCCGGCAGGACGACGTCGAACGGGCCGTGCATGAACGCCTTGCGGCTGCGCGCCGACGCGAACTCGTGCAGCGCCTTGCGGACGGCGGTGTCGCGGTCGGGGTGCGCCGCCTCGCCGCACGCCGTCGCCATGACCGGCACCGGCTCGGACAGGTCGCGCGAGCAGCCGACGGCGTACACGTCGACCACGCCGGACTCCGTCGCCGCCAGCTTCACCACCACGTCGATGCCCGCGGCGTCGAGCCGGTCGAGCAGCGCCAGCGCGTCGGGGTCGCGCAGACCGGCGAGGTCCACCACGACGCCGCGGTCCATCGCGCGGAAGGAGGTGGCGTTGCCGTCGCGCTGCAGCACCTCGAGCAGCGCGTGCGCGACCGCCCGCTCGGCGTCGAACGCCGCGCCCTGCCCGTTGGTGATCACCGTGGTCAGCCAGCCACCGGGGGGCGGGGCGCCGGGCAGGTCGTCGGGCGCGGAGGCCACCAGCTCGGCGGGGACCAGCACCGTCTCGCCGTCCCGCTGCCGGGTCATCGGCAGCCACTGCAGCGGCCGGTCGTCGCCGTAGGCGCTGCCGGCCTCCAGGCAGAGGGTGCGCGGGTCGGCCACCCGGTCGCGGCCGTGCCGCCGGATCAGCTCCGCGTGCGAGCCCTGCTCCCGCTCGACGCCCCGGTGCGCGCGCAGCGACAGCGCCATCTCGGCCATCTCGCCCAGCGCCCCGGTGCGCGCCTCCTCGCGGGTGGCGCCGTAGCCCAGGCCGCTGCCGCCGGGGTGCTGCGGGCCGGGCGGCAGGACGGCGCTGTGCAGTGGCACGTCGAGGACGTCGAGGCCCTCGACGGCGAACTCCTCGACGCTTCCCGGGAAGGAGTCGAGGTACCGCTGCGACGCGGTGAGGGTCGAGGTCACAGCTCCTCCAGCGCGACCGGGGCGGCGTCCGGCGGGCCGGAGAGCAGCCGCTGCACCAGGTGGACGACGTGGTCGGTGGTCACCCCGCGGACCAGCTCGAACGGCGTCGCGACGGCCTCGAAGTCCAGCGCGCCGACCACGGTCAGGTACTCGCGCAGCTCCCCGTGCGACAGCGGGATCTGCGCGTGGAAGGCCTTGTGCGCGCTCAGAGCGACCGGGGCGCCGGCCTCGTCGAGGTCGACCTTGAGCGAGTCGCCGCAGAAGAGGACGCCGCGGCGGCGGTCGTGCAGCACCGAGTGCCCGGGGAAGTGGCCGCCGGTGCGGTGCAGGGTGAGGTCGGGGGCCAGCTCCAGCTCGTCGTCCGCCGGCCAGGTGACCCGGAAGGCCTTGGTCCACTCCAGGTCCCGGACGCCGACGCACACCATCCGCGGCTCCAGTTCCTGCTGCAGCTGCCACAGCGCGCCGTAGCCGTGCACGTGGCTGGAGGCGAGGACGTCGAACCCGCCCTTCTCCTCGGCCATCCGCCGCAGCTGGGCGAGCATGTCGGCGGTGTACCAGGGGGCGCACTCGAAGCCGACCAGGCCGGCGTCGCTCTCGATCACCCAGCCGCGGCTGTCCAGGCCGAAGCGCGGGTGCGTGCCGAACTCGGTGACGCCCTCGACGGCGGTCGGCCGGCAGAAGCCCTCGACCAGCTCCTCGACCTGCGCGACCGTCACGAACTCGAAGCCGTTCTCGGGCAGCGCGTTGCGGACGTCGGCGCAGACCGGGCAGACCAGCGGTCCGGGCGCCGGCCAGCGCTGCCAGTGCCCGCAGTTGGTGCAGGCGTAGGCGGGCAGGTCGGGCAGCAGCCCGCGGTAGGGGTTGGTCATCTCGCGTCTCCCAGGGCGGTGAGGAGGAGGCGGTGCAGCGCCAGGTCGCGGGCGGCGTCGTACGGCCAGTGCGCGTGCCCGGCGACCGCGGCGGTGAAGGCGGCGAACTGCGCGGCGAAGGGTGAGTCCCCGGCGAAGGGGACGTCGACCGGGTCGGGCCGGTACAGCGTGAGCTGGCCCCCCGCGGTCTGGCCCATCGTGTCGACGGCGACGGCCATCCCGCGGGTGCCGACGACCTCGAGCCTGCGGCGGGGGAGCGCGTCGGGGGTGTTGAAGGCGACGTGCAGGTCGACCAGCACACCGCTCGGGGTGCGCCCGGACAGCAGCGCGCCGTCGTCCACCGGGTAGTCCTGCACCCGGCGCTGCAGCAGCGCGCGCAGCTCGGCGACGTCCTCCCCGAGCAGCACGCCGGCCAGGTCCAGGCCGTGCGGCGCCAGGTCGATCGCCGCGCCGCCGCCGGCCCGCGCCCGGTCGACCCGCCAGTTGTCGTGCGGCCGGCCGTCGGGCGACCAGTCGGCGGGCAGCCAGCAGCAGTAGACGATCCGCACCGCGGTCACCGTGCCCAGCTCGGGCACCAGCTCGCGTAGCCGCACGTGGGCGGGGTGCCAGCGCTGGTCGTACGCCGTCCCGAGGAGGACGCCGGCGTCGCGGGCGGCGGTCACCATCGCGCGGGCGTCGGCGACGTCGGCGGCCAGGGGCTTCTCGCAGAGCACCGCCTTGCCGGCCGCGGCCACCGCCTCGACCACCTCGCGGTGCGCGGCGTTGGGGACGGCGACGTAGACCGCGTCCAGGCCCGGCGTGGCCAGGAAGGCATCGAGGTCGGCGTGCGTCGGCGCGTCGACCGGCACGCGGGCCAGCGCGCCGGGGTCGCGGTCGTGCAGCGCGATGACCCGGGCGCCCGGCGTCGCGGCGAGGGCCGGCAGCGCGTGGTCGCGCGCCACCCAGCCGCAGCCGGCGACCCCCCATCCGACGCCGCTCACGTCGTGCCCTCCTGCCGCGAGATCGGCGGTCTCGTGGCGATCAGCGCCCGATGGCCACGAGACC
>DASQXT010000015.1:0-6856 GCA_035639575.1 Geodermatophilus sp. | reverse complement strand
GGGGGGCCGATGCTGTGGCAGCACCTGTTCTGGTTCTTCGGGCACCCCGAGGTGTACATCATCGCGCTGCCGTTCTTCGGCATCGTCACCGAGATCATCCCGGTGTTCAGCCGCAAGCCGCTGTTCGGCTACAAGGGCATGGTCTTCGCGACCATCGCCATCGGGGGTCTCTCCCTGACGGTGTGGGCGCACCACATGTACGCGACCGGTGCGGTGCTGCTGCCGTTCTTCTCGTTCCTGACCTACCTGATCGCGGTGCCGACCGGGATCAAGTTCTTCAACTGGATCGGCACGATGTGGCGCGGTCAGCTGACCTTCGAGACGCCGATGCTGTTCGCCCTCGGGTTCATGGTCACCTTCCTGCTCGGGGGGCTGACCGGTGTGCTGCTGGCCTCCCCGCCGCTGGACTGGCACGTCAACGACAGCTACTTCGTCGTCGCCCACTTCCACTACGTGGTGTTCGGGACCGTCGTGTTCGCGGCCTACGCCGGCGTCTACTTCTGGTTCCCGAAGCTGTGCGGCCGGATGATGGACGAGCGGCTGGGCAAGCTGCACTTCTGGCTGACGTTCATCGGTTTCCACGGCACGTTCCTGGTGCAGCACTGGCTCGGCGGTGAGGGCATGCCGCGGCGCTACGCGGACTACCTGCCCAGCGACGGGTTCACCGCGCTGAACACGGTGTCGACGATCTTCTCGTTCATCCTCGGCGCCTCGACGATCCCGTTCTTCTACAACGTGGCGAAGTCGTGGCGATACGGCCGGCTGGCGCTCCGGGACGACCCCTGGGGTCACGGGAACTCGCTGGAGTGGGCGACGTCGTCCCCGCCGCCGCGGCACAACTTCGTGGAGATCCCGAAGATCCGTTCCGAGCGGCCGGCGTTCGAGGCGCACTACCCGCACCTCACCGAGCGCCTGCAGCGCGAGGCGCACGCCGGCAAGCGGCACGACTCCTACGTCGCCGAGCTGGGCGCCACCGGCGGTCGCCGGCAGGGGCCGAACGACCCCGACCCCACCTGAGGAAGGACCCCCTCGCCCCCCACGCCTCGCTCCGCTCGGCGCGGGACCCTGCGAGGGGGCGGTTCCAGCGCGTCACCCGACGCCCCGTCGGCTCCGGCCGGCGGGGCGTCGCCGCGTCGCGGGCGGGTCGGGTACCCGGCGCGGGCCGGGGGCAGGACGCCGCAGCGCGGTGCGGGAGGATGGCTGTCGTGCCGCTGGACCCCACCCCCCGCACGTCACCGACCGCCGTCTCCACCCCGCGGGCGCTGCTGACCGTCTCCGGAGGCGACCGGCGCGGGGTCACCGCACGGCTGTTCACGGCCCTCGCCGCACCCGGGGGGCAGCTCCCGCCGGTCGAGGTGGTCGACATCGAGCAGGTCGTCGTCCACGGGCAGCTGGTGCTCGGCGTCGTCGTCGGTGCGCTGCCCGCCGAGGGCGGCCCGGTGGAGGAGGGCCGGTTCCTCGCCGCGCTCGAACGGCTCGCCGCCGAGGTCGCCGAGGCCACCGGGGTGCGGATCCGGGTGGAGTCGGCCGCCGACGCCGGCCTGGACGCCGCCCCGGAGGGCCGCCCCCACCACGTCATCCTGCTCGGCCGCCCGGTGCCCCCGGAGGCCGTGGCCGGCGCCGCGGCGGCCATCGCCGGCATCGGCGGCAACATCGAGGCGATCCGCCGGCTGTCGGACTACCCGGTGACCAGCTTCGAGCTGACCGTCTCCGGTGCGGAGGCCACCGAGCTGCGCACCGCCCTGGCCTCGGTCGCCTCGGCCAGCGGCGCCGACATCGCCGTCGAACAGCTCGGCCTGGCCCGCCGCAGCAAGCGGCTGATCGTGCTCGACGTCGACTCCACACTGGTCCGCGGCGAGGTGATCGACGAGCTCGCCGCGCGCGCCGGGCGGGCCGCTGAGGTCGCCAGGATCACCGCCGCCGCCATGAACGGGGAGCTGGACTTCGCCCAGTCGCTGCGGGCCCGCGTGGCCGTGCTCGAGGGGCTGCCGGTCGAGGTGCTCGACGAGGTCCGCGAGACGCTGGTGCTCACGCCCGGCGCGCGCACGCTCATCCGCACCCTCAAGCGGCTCGGGTTCCGCTGCGGCATCGTCAGCGGTGGCTTCACCCAGATCACCGACCCGCTGGCCGAGCAGCTCGGCCTGGACTTCGCGGCCGCCAACACCCTCGAGGTGGCCGACGGACGGCTCACCGGCGGCCTGGTGGGGGAGATCGTCGACCGCGCCGGCAAGGCCCGCGCGCTGGTCCGCTTCGCCGATCGGTACGGCATCCCGCTGGACCAGACCGTGGCCGTCGGCGACGGCGCCAACGACCTCGACATGCTCAACGCCGCCGGGCTCGGCATCGCCTTCAACGCCAAGCCCTACGTGCGCGAGCAGGCGCACACCGCGCTCAACCAGCCCTACCTCGACGCCGTCCTGCAGGTGCTCGGCTTCACCCGCGACGAGGTCCTCGACGCCGTGTGATCCGTGTTGCCTGTCGTCCTCCGGACGACACCGCGGCCAGGTGCCGTCCCCGTGCGGCGCTGAGCCCGGTCCGGCCCTCGATCGCGGGAGCCTCCGGCCCCACTCCTCGCGCCGCCGCGCGGGGCGGCTCACCTCATCGTCCCTCCAGGTGGTGTCGTCCCAGCTGCCCTGAGCCGGTCCCGTCCGTCCGCGCGGAGGTCTCAGGCCGCCCGGTGGACCTGGCCCTCGAGCTCGACGCCGGCAGTGCGGAGCTGGTCCAGCGCGGCGTCCGTGGTCGCGTCGTTGACGCCCGCGGTGAGCGGGAGCAGCACCCGGGTCGCGAAGCCCTCGCCGACGGCGTCCAGCGCGGTCGCCCGCACGCAGTGGTCGGTGGCGATGCCGACGACGTCCACGGCGTCCACCTCGTGCGCGCGCAGCCAGTCGGCCAGCGGGACGCCGTCCGAGCGCCCCTCGAAGCCCGAGTACGCCGCGGCGTGCTCGCCCTTGTCGAACACCGCTTCGATGGGTCCGCGCTCCAGTCGAGGGTGCAGCTCGACGCCGTCCGTACCGACCAAGCAGTGCGCCGGCCAGGTCTCCAGGAAGTCCGGCTGCTCGGCGAAGTGGCCGCCGGGGTCGACGTGGTGGTCGCGGGTGGCCACCACGTGCGCGTAGTCGGCGGCGTGTGCGCGGACGTGCGCGCTGATCGCGGCGGCGACGTCCGCCCCACCGGCGACGGCGAGGCTGCCGCCCTCGCAGAAGTCGTTCTGCACGTCCACGACCACCAGGGCGCGGGTCATCGGGCTCCTCCTCAGGCCGTCACGGTGTCGATGGCGCAGTCCCCACGCGACAGCGCGAACGCCTCGGGCGGCATCGCCTCGCGCACCCGCTGGTGGTGCGCCCGGGCGGCGGCCAGCGCCTCGCGCGGCGGAGCCGGGTTGCAGAGCTCGCCACCCCGGACCAGCTCCACGATCAGCTGGCGGTCGCCGTCCCGGGGCAGCACCGCCTCGCTGGACACCACCTCGGCGGTCGCCGTCCCCGAGGCGTCGTGCCGGCGGACCGCGGACTTGCGGCCGCCCACGGACGGCTTGCCCAGGGACCGCTTGGCCACCGGGACGCCGTCGCGCTCCACCAGCTTGTAGACCATGCCCATCGTCGGTGCGCCGGAGCCGGTGACCAGGGCCGTCCCGACGCCGTAGCCGTCGACCGGCGCGGCCATCAGCCCGGCGATCGCGTACTCGTCGAGGTCGCTGGTGACGATGATCCGCGTGCGGGTGGCGCCGAGCTGGTCGAGCAGCTCGCGGGCGTGCGCGGCGAGGGTGGGCAGGTCACCGGAGTCCAGCCGGACCGCGCCGAGCTCCGGGCCGGCGACCTGCACCGCGGTGCGGATGCCCTCGTCGACGTCGAAGGTGTCCACCAGCAGCGTGGTGCCGACGCCGAGCGCGGCGACCTGGGCGCGGAAGGCCGACTCCTCGTCGTCGTGCAGCAGGGTGAAGGCGTGCGCGCTGGTGCCGGTCGTGGGCACCCCGTACCGGCGGCCGGCCTCCAGGTTCGACGTCGAGGCGAAGCCGACCAGGTGGGCGGCGCGGGCGGCGGCGACCGCGGCCTCCTCGTGGGTGCGCCGCGAGCCCATCTCGATGCACGGCCGCTCGCAGGCGGCGGTGACCATCCGCGCCGCGGCGGAGGCGATCGCGCTGTCGTGGTTGAGCACCGAGAGCACCAGGGTCTCCAGCAGCACGCCCTCGGCGAACGGTGCGCGGACGGTCAGCACGGGGGAGCCGGGGAAGAACAGCTCGCCCTCGGCGTAGCCGTGGACGTCCCCGCTGAACCGGAACCCGGCCAGCCAGTCCAGCAGCCGGGAGTCGGTGAGCCCCTGCTCGCGCAGCGCGGCGAGGTCCTCGTCGGTGAACCGGAAGTGCGGCAACGCCTCCAGCAGCCGGCCGGTGCCGGCGAGCACGCCGTACCGCCGCCCGTGCGGCAGCCGCCGGGCGAAGACCTCGAAGACGCAGTCGCGGTCGGCGGTGCCGTCGGCCAGGGCCGCGGCGACCATGGTGAGCTCGTACCGGTCGGTGAGCAGGGCGGGACCCGTCGGCATGGCTCCGGAGCCTAGGCGGGGTCGAGCCGGGCCACCGCCCGGGCGGGTCTCCTAGAGTGGGGTCGTGGCCGGACCACTCGCGCCGACACGGACGCCGGAGGAGACCGTCGAGGAGCACGGCGACCTCGACCGTCCCTGGGTCACCATCGTCTGGAACGACCCGGTGAACCTCATGACCTACGTGACCTACGTGCTGCAGGAGCTGTTCGGCTACGACGAGCCGACGGCGACCACGCTGATGCTGCAGGTGCACGAGGAGGGCCGGGCGATCGTGAGCTCCGGCCCGCGGGAGAAGATGGAGCACGACACCAGCCGGCTGCACGCCTACGGCCTGTGGGCCAGCTACCAGAAGGACTCGTGAGCGAGCTTGCGAGCTCACGCAGGAGCACAGCAGGCCGGGCCGATGCGGGCGACGAGCGCCGGCGAGGGGACCGCATGAGGCCCTTCCGCCGCAGGGGCGACGAGCTGGTGGCCCGGCTGGAGCCCGCCGAGGCCCGCATCCTCGCCCTGCTGCTCGACCAGCTCGAGCAGTTGCTCACCGCCGACGCCGAGGACGTCGCCGGCGACCCGGTGCTCGACCGGTTGCTGCCCGCCGGCCACCGCAGCGACCCCGAGCTGGCCGCCGACTACCGCGAGCTGACCGAGTCCGCGCTGCGTGCGGGCAAGGCCGACGACCTGGCCACGGTCCGCGCCGGCCTGCCACCGGATGGCGGCCCGGTCCGCCTGGACCGCGAGCAGGCGACGGCCTGGCTGCGCACCAGCAACGACCTGCGCCTGGCGCTGGGCACCCGGCTCGACGTCCGGGAGGACACCGAGCCGCCGGAGGACCTTGCCGGCGAGGAGGGGCAGCAGCTGGCCGTCTACTACTGGCTCACCGGGCTGCAGGGGTCGCTCGTCGACGCACTCGCCGCCGGTCGCGCCGGCCGAAGGTGAGCACGACCAGCACCGCGACCAGCAGGTCGAGCACGAAGAACACCGACACCAGGCCCGGCATCTGCAGGTCCCGTGCGATCGCCCCGACGGCGCTGACGAGGACGACGAGTGAGAGCGCCCCGCCCAGCACTAGCACCAGCAGCCGTCCGGTGACCAGCAGCACCAGGGAGATCCGGTCGGCGGTGACGTCGCTGCTGTAGTGGCCGCTGCGACGGCGCAGTCCCGCCGCCCCGCGCAGCAGTGCCGGCATCGCCACGACCAGCACCCCGGCGATCATCAGCAGCTCCAGGACCACGAACGGGCACCGTATCGGAGGAAGGACCCCCCACCCCTCGCCGCTCGGGGCGGGACCCTGCAGGGGGCCGTTGGCGGGCCGCCTAGACTAGGGGCGTGCTGCGCATCGACCGCGCGACCTACGACGCCATCGTGGCCCACGCCCGGGAGGACCACCCGGACGAGGCCTGTGGCGTCGTCGCCGGTCCGGAGGGCAGCGACCGCCCGGAGCGCTTCATCCCGATGCTCAACGCCGCGCGGTCGCCCACGTTCTACGAGTTCGACTCCGGGGACCTGCTGCGGCTGTACCGGGAGATGGACGACCGGGACGAGGAGCCGGTGGTGATCTACCACTCGCACACCGCCACCGAGGCATACCCCTCACGGACCGACATCAGCTACGCCTCGGAGCCGAACGCGCACTACGTCCTGGTGTCCACCCGGCACCACGGGGACCAGACCGGCCTGTCCGGCGACGAGGTCGAGTTCCGCAGCTTCCGCATCGTCGACGGCGTCGTCACCGAGGAGGACGTCGAGGTCGTCGAGTCCTACCTGTTCGGCCACTCGCCGACCACCGTCGTCTACGACTGAGGAAGGACCCCGTCCCGGCCCCGTCCCGAGGCTCGCTGCGAGCCTGCGAGCGGTGAGGGGGACGGGGTCCTCCTGGGGGCCGGCCTCCGGAATGCCCCGCGGCGAGCGGGTGTTCCCCCGACCAGACGCACGTCCCGCTGCGCGCTCGCGCACCCCAAACCCGAGTCCTGAGGAGAACAGCACGCCATGGCCATCGAGGTCCGGATCCCGACCATCCTGCGCACCCACACCGGCGGCAGCAAGACCGTCGAGGGCAACGGGGACACCCTGGCCGCGCTCGTCGACGACCTCGACGCCAAGCACCCGGGCCTGAAGAACCGCCTCGTCACCGAGGAGGGCAAGCTGCACCGCTTCGTCAACGTCTACGTCAACGACGAGGACGTGCGCTTCACCGGTGCGCTCGACACCCAGGTGAAGGACGGCGACTCGGTCACCATCCTCCCGGCGGTCGCCGGCGGCTGCTGAGCGCCCGTCGCTCGCAGCACCCCCGCCCGTCTCCCGGAAGAGCACTCCCCATGGCCCG
>DASQXT010000014.1:0-2233 GCA_035639575.1 Geodermatophilus sp. | reverse complement strand
TGGGGTCGATACTGCTGGGAGCGGTCATCGCGTCGAACTCCTGGGGCTGTGGAAGGTCTCCAGAAGATCACGCGGTGGCCGCCTCGACGTTCGGGGCCCACCACTCACCGGGGCCGTCGTACACCACCCTGGCGGACGCCACTTCAGGGTCCGTAGTGCACGGCTACCTCGACTGAGCACGGACCGCCCCCTGACCTGTCGATGCAGGTCAGGGGACGGTGTGCGCTCGGGGGAGCTGCACCTGCGCGCCGGGCGCAAGAGCTCCGAGACGGTGGAGTCCTATGGCGACAGGGTGCGCCGCTCCTCCGCCTGGGCCGACGCGTCGGTTGCACGGGCTCCGTGCGCCGCCACGGTCTCGTCCGAGCGCTCTTTCCGGTGGTCGGCGAAGAACGTCCACATGGCTTCGGTGGCGCTGGGCCCCTGCGGGTCGGTGAAGGAGCCGAACACCGACCCGCCGGACCAGGCGTGGTCCATCCCGGTGATCCGCCAGTACTCCTGCACCACGGCGCCCCGCTCGTCGCTCCACCGCGCCACGGTGTACGCGCGCCCCTGGGGCACCTGGCCGGAGTCGAGCGTGGTCGGCCGCGTGAAGTCCGGTCGATAGGCGTTGTCCGTGGCCAGCCGGTTGGCCTCCATCCACTGCTGGGTGACCTGATCGCCGTTGACGGGCGTGACCACGCGATCGGCGGTGCCGTGGAAGACGATGGTGGGCACCAGCCGGGCGCGACCGTCCATGGCGGTGAAGGCTGCAGCGCCCTGCCGGACGGGATCCGGGCCGCCGCTCATCATCGCGCGGCGGGCGGTGATCGGGTCGGCCGCCGCCCGGTACTCCAGACCGGCGTGGATGCCGACGGCGGCGTACAGGTCCGGATGGGTGGCGCCCAGGATCACCGCCATCGCGCCGCCGGCGGAGATGCCGCAGACGTACACCCGGCTGGGATCGATGGTCCATCGGGTGTCGCTGGTCAGTACTTGCTGGGTGATGCCGGCGAGGATGCCGGCCTCACCCGAGCCTCGGACCTGGTGCTCGGGCAGGAACCAGTTCCAGCAGGTCAGGAGGTTGTCGCCGATGGTCTGCTCGGGGTAGACGACGATGAGTGTCTGCTGGTCGGCCAGCGGGTTCCACGCGGTTCCGGCCGCTGAGTCGGCCGGTGTCTGCGTGCAACCGTGCAGCATCACGACCATCGGCACGCGCTGGTCGAGGGTGTAGCCGTCCGGGGTGTACACGAAGTAGCGCCGACTACCGGCCGGCCCGCTGTAGACGAAGCGTTCCCACCTGCCGGTCCCGGCGAGGTGGGCGTGCAGAGCGAGAGGACCGAGTTCCTCGGGTCCGATGGGCAGTTCGGTGAGTGGGGCGTCGGCGACCATTGCATCCCCTGGTTGTCTGCTCGTCAGGAAGTCGGTGACCGGTGGTCCTGCAGATCTCCCGTCACCCAGGAGGCGCGCCCGTTCCGGCGGGGCGCGTCCTGAGTCTGGCCCGGGTGCATCACCTTCCCGTCACGTCCTCGTCGAGGCCGGCCGGTACGGCTGGGATCAGCTGATCGATGTGCCGACGGCATCGGGACGACCGGTCAGGTGACACTCGAGGCGCCCCGGGCCTCGACCGGGTCGTTCACACCGAGTGCTGCGCGGTGTCGCGTGGACGGCGGTGACGCTCCCCTGCCACGTGGGCGAGCGGCAGGCACAGGTCAGAGCGGCAGGATCAAGCGGACACGGCTCTCGACACCCCTGCGGACCTGGACCGTCTCCTCGGTGCGCCCCTCGTCCGTGACGGCCGTCACGCTGTAGCTCCCCTCGACCGGCACGGCGATCGAGAAGCTGCCGTCCTCGCCCGTGAGGAGAGCGATGTCGGGGACGTCGACCGGGGACGATGTGAGCGCCACCCGTGCGTCAGGGACCGGGTGGCCGGCGGCGTCGACGACGCTGCCGATCACGAGGAGGGGGTCCTGCCCCCTCCCACCAGCACACCCGAGCCCCATCGCAACCACCAACAGCAGGTGCGTCAGCGCCGCACCGAGCCGCCTCCCGCCCGCGGACGGACGGGAGGCGGCGACCGGTCGCGGCCGGTCGGTCATCGACTTCAGCGTGCCGCTTGTCGACGCCGACGTCCAGGACGGCGTCGGTCGCCGGTGAGCGATGCCGCGCCCCGGGCCGTCACGCCTTCCACGCGACCAGGTTGTCGAAGACGGCCTGGGTGATGCGGGTCCCGCTGTTCGAGGCCGTTCCTCCGTAG
>DASQXT010000013.1:0-2700 GCA_035639575.1 Geodermatophilus sp. | reverse complement strand
GATGACGAAGGCGCGGGCGGCGGCCGGGGTGATGGTCACCCGCAGCGCGTCGGGGCCCTCCTCGCTGTCGGAGAGGATGACGTCCTCCTCGACCGGCTCGTCGCCGGCGGCCACGGCCTCGACGACGACGGCCTGCGACTCGCCGTCCCACGCCAGGCCCATGGCCGCGACCCGGAACTCCTCGTCGACCGGGGCGGTGAGCGGCTCGAGGTCGTCGACCTCGGCGTCCGGCGGGACGACGGTGCCCGGCCGGGTGGCGACCTCGTCGAGCAGCTCGTTCATCCGGTCGGCGAGCACCTGCACCTGCGCCTTCTCCAGGGCCACGCTCACCACGCGGCCCGAGGCGTCGGCGGCCTGCAGGTAGAAGGTGCGGTCGCCGGGCTGGCCCACCGTGCCGGCGACGAACCGGGACGGGCGGTCGAAGAGGAACAGCTGGCGCGGCACGGCATCAGGTTACGCGGCGGCCGCGGAGGGCGAGCCAGGCGGCGAGGTCAGACGGTCGCGCCCGCGCCACCCCCGACGACGGCGTCGGAGTCGGCCTTGCGGCGGCGCCGTCCCTTCTTCTTGGGCGGGATCAGCGCGGCGACGTCCCCGCCGGTGTCGTTCACCCGGACCACGAACGGGCGGGTGTCGGTGTAGGTGACCACCGAGATCGACGCCGGGTCGACGACGATCCGCTGGAACTGGTCGAGGTGCAGCCCCAGCGCGTCGGCGAGCACGGCCTTGATGACGTCGCCGTGGCTGCAGGCCAGCCAGACGGCGTCCGGCCCGAGCCGGGCGTTCCACTCGCGGACGGCGGACACCGCGCGGGCCTGCGTCTGCGCCAGCCCCTCCCCCTCCGGCCCGGGGAAGACCGCAGCCGACGGGTGCTGCTGCACGACCTTCCACAGCGGCTCCTTGACCAGCTCCTTGAGCGGGCGGCCGGTCCAGTCGCCGTAGCGGGCCTCGCCGAGCCGGTCGTCGAGGGCCAGCTCCAGGTCGCGTCCGGGGAGGACGGCGCCGGCGGTCTGCCGGCAGCGCTCCAGCGGGCTGCTGACGACGGCGGCCAGGGGCACCGGCGCCAGCCGTTCCCCCACGGCCCGCACCTGCTGCTCGCCGGTCTCGTCGAGCTGCACGCCCGGGGTCCAGCCGGCGAGCACGCCGCCGGCGTTGGCCGTCGTGCGGCCGTGCCGCAGCAGGATCACGGTGGTCACGACGCCCGAGCCTAGAGAAAGGACCACCCGTCCCCCACACCTCGCAGGCTCAGGCGGAGGGACCCTGACGGGCGGCCGTCCCACCGCGTCACCACGCTCGCGGCATGCCGTCCCCACGTTGATCACGGGGTCCTTGCCGGGAGACACGCCGGGCAGGGCGCGCCCGCGGGCGAGAACCCCGTGATCAACTCGGAGGGAGCGCGAGGCGCGGCTCGGGGAGCCGCTGCCCCGCGTCACTGCGGGGCGAGCACCCCGGCGCCGACGAGGGCGAGGATGAGCAGCCCGAGCAGCACCCGGTAGACGACGAACGGCGTGAAGCTGCCGCGGTCCAGGTAGCGCAGCAGCCAGGCGATGACGGCCAGGCCGACGCCGAAGGCCAGCACGGTGGCCACGATCGTCGGCCCCCAGGAGACCGCCTCCCCCGCGACGCCGCCGGTGAGCGCCTCGTACACCTGGAAGAAGCCCGAGGCCAGGACGGCGGGGACGGCGAGCAGGAAGGAGTACCGCGCCGCGGCGGCCCGCGAGTAGCCGAGGAACAGGCCCAGGGTGATCGTGCCGCCGGAGCGGGAGACGCCGGGCACCAGCGCCATGGCCTGGGCGAACCCGAAGGCGACGCCGTGCCCGACGGTCAGCTGGTCCAGCTCGCGCTTCTTGCTGCCCACCCGGTCGGCCCAGTAGAGGACCAGCGAGAAGGCGACCAGCGCGATCGCGACGATGCGCAGGTCGCGGAAGGTCGTCTCGATGCGGTCCTGGAACAGCAGGCCCAGGATCCCGATCGGCAGCGTCCCCACGATGATCAGCCAGCCCATCCGGGCGTCGGGGTCGCTGCGCATCCTGCGGTCGCCCAGCGAGCGGACCCAGGCGCTGATGATCCGGCCGATGTCGCGGCGGAAGTAGAGCAGCACCGCGGCCTCGGTGCCGATCTGGGTGATGGCGGTGAACGCCGCGCCCGGGTCGCCCCAGCCGAGGGCCTCCCCCACCACCCGCAGGTGCGCGCTGGAGGAGATGGGCAGGAACTCCGTCAGGCCCTGCACCAGCCCCAGGACGACGGCCTCGATCCAGCTCATCGCCCGCAGTACCCCCGTCCACCGCGAGCGGTCGGGAGGGCGGGTGCAGAGGGGCGACGGGGCGGGCGGGTCAGGAGGAGCACGGGAGGCCACCCTAGGCCGCGCCCGGCCCGCTCCCCGCGCGGCACGCAGGGACCACCGCGCTCCCCGGGTCGGCGTCCGGACCGCCGGTAGGTTGGCCTCCCGTGGAGCAACGCGCACTCGGGCGCAGCGGCCTGGTCGTCTCGCGCCTGGCACTGGGCACCATGACCTGGGGCCGGGACACCGACGAGGACGAGGCCGCGATGCAGCTGACGGCCTTCGTCGACGCCGGCGGCACGCTGGTCGACACCGCCGACGTCTACGGCGACGGGGACAGCGAGCGCCTCCTGGGCCGGCTGATGGCCGACGTCGTCCCCCGCTCCGACGTGCTGGTCGCCACCAAGGCCGTCGGGCGCACC
>DASQXT010000012.1:0-2277 GCA_035639575.1 Geodermatophilus sp. | reverse complement strand
GCCGGGTACGGCCCGGCGCACGGTGAGGACCTCTCCCGCGGCGGCATGGGGGTGTGGCTGGCCCGCCAGCTGTGCGACCACGTCGACATCAGCTGCGGACCGGACGGCGTCACGGTGCGGCTGACGACCGCGCTGCACTGAGCCCGCCCTGGGAGACTGCCGGCGTGCAGCCTGCCTCTGAGTACAACGTCCTCGAGTACACGCTGGCCGACGACTACCTGGAGCGCCGGGAGGCGCTGCGGGCCGACCACCTGGCGCTCCTCCGGGCCGCCCACGAGCGCGGGGAGCTGCTCCTGGCCGGCGCGCTGCCCGACCCGTACGACCGCGCGCTCCTGGTGTGGACGGCGCCGCGCGAGGTCGTGGAGCGCTTCGTCGAGTCCGACCCCTACGTCGTCCAGGGGCTGGTGACCGGCTGGACCGTCCGGCCGTGGAACGTCGCCGTCGGCTGAGCGGAGGGCGACCCGGTCATGTCGTCATCGGGGCTGCACCAGGATCTTGACGTTCTCCTCCTTGTTGTCGATCAGCTCGCGGAACCCCTGCTCGACGATGTCATCGAGGCCGATCCGCCCGGTGATGAACTGGAACGGGTCGACCCGGCCGGAGGCCACCATCTCGATCGTCGCCGGGTGGTCGTTCGCGTAGGCGAGGCTGCCCAGCACGCTGACCTCGCGGAACACCAGGTCGTTCATCGCGACCCGGGCCTCGTGCCCCCAGATCGCGACGTTGACGCAGGTGCCGCCGACACGGGTGGAGCGGATCGCCGTCGCCAGCACCTGGTCCACGCCGGCGCACTCGAACGTGACGTCGGCGCCGCGGCCCTCGGTCAGCTCGTCCACGGCCTCGACGACGTCGACCGACCGCGGGTCGAGCACGGTGGCCGCCCCGGCGCCCGCCGCCTTCTGCTTGCGCGCCTCGGCGGGCTCCACCACGACCACCTGCTCCACGCCGGCGGCGGTCAGCGCCGCGGTGGTCACCAGCCCGATGGGGCCGGCCCCGAACACCACCGCCGACTGCCCCGGCCGGGCACCGGAGAGCCGGACGGCGTGGTGGGCGACGGCGAGCGGCTCGATCAGCGCACCGACGTCGGTGCCGAGGTCGCCCAGCGGGTGGATCCACCGCCGCTCGGCGACGACGTACCGGGAGAAGCCCCCGCCGCCGCCGGAGAGCCCCACGAAGCCGAGCGTGCGGCAGACGTTGTAGCGGCCCTGCTGACAGGCGTCGCAACGACCGCAGACGACGTAGGGCTCCACGACCACCCGGTCGCCCACCCGCACGTCCTCCACCCCGGCGCCGACCTCCGCAACCACGCCGGCGAACTCGTGGCCGAGCGTCACCGGCATGCCCTCGCCGGTCAGCGGGTGCGGCGCCTCGGCGGTCGGCACGAAGATCGGACCCTCGAGATACTCGTGCAGGTCGGTGCCGCAGATGCCGCACCACTCGACCTCGACGGCGACCGTGCCGGGGCGCACCTGGGGGTCCGGGACCTCCTCGACCCGGATGTCGCCGCGACCGTGGAACCGGGCTGCCTTCATGGCGTCGTCTCCGTCCGTCGGTGGGCCCCCGCGCGGGAGGCTGCCGACAGGACACCGTGCGGCGCCCGGTCCCCGGGAGCGTTGCAGCCGGTTGCACCGGGACCTGCCCTGTAACGCACGGCGCGCTCGGCGGACCACGGCAGCATGACCCTGCGCACCTCCGCCGACCCGGTGGCCACGCGCGAGGCCTGGCACCGGGTCGCCGAGCACGTCCTCGCCGCGGGGCAGTTCGCCGCGGCCGGGACGATCCGCCTGCGCCCGGTCCCGGGCGGCCTGGGCACCACCGTCGGGATCGGCGGCCGACAGCTCACCGTCACCGCTGACGGCATCACCGTCCTCGAGGCCGGACGGCGGTGCTCGGCACCGCTCACCACCCTGCGGCAGGTCGCCGCGTTCGCCGGCGTGCGGCCGGGGCTGCGTGGCAGCTACCCGCCCGCCACCCCGCCGGATCTCGACGCCCCACCTCCGGTGGACGCTGCGGCCGCGGAGCGCCTCGCCCGCTGGTACGCCCTCGGTGACACGGCCCTGCGCCGCCTCGCCGCCGGGGTAGGCGCGCCGGCCGACCCGGTGCTGTGGCCCGAGCACCTCGACCTGGCCGTCACCGTCGACGCGGTCGGCTACGGGGTCTCCCCCGGCGACGACGCGGTCCCGGCCCCCTACCTCTACGTCGGCCCGCACGAGGGCGCACCCTCTGCGGACGGCTTCTGGAACGCCCCGTTCGGCGCGGCGCTGACCGCCGACCGGG
>DASQXT010000011.1:0-2421 GCA_035639575.1 Geodermatophilus sp. | reverse complement strand
GATGACCTCGATGCCCGCCTCGTGCAGGGTGCGGACCATCCCCTTGAACTCCTGCACCTGCATGCCGTTGTCGGTGTTGCTCGCGTACTCGTTGTGCGGCGCGAAGAACCCGATCGTGTTGTAGCCCCAGTAGTTGCGCAGGCCCTTCTGCTGGAGGGTGTCGTCCTGCACGAACTGGTGCACCGGCATGAGCTCGATGGCGGTCGCGCCGAGCTCCTGCAGGTAGGAGATGACGGCCGGGTGGGCGATGCCGGCGTAGGTGCCGCGCAGCTCCTCCGGGACGTCGGGGTGGGTCATCGTCAGGCCCTTGACGTGGGCCTCGTAGATGACGGTCTTGTGGTACGGCGTCCTCGGCGGCCGGTCCACGCCCCAGTCGAAGTAGGGGTTGACGACGACGGACTTCGGCATGTGCTCGGCCGAGTCGTCGTCGTTGCGCTCACCGGTCGTGAAGTCGTAGCCGAAGACCGAGGGGTCCCAGTCGACCGGGCCGTCGATCGCCTTCGCATAGGGGTCGAGCAGCAGCTTGTTGGGGTTGCAGCGCAGGCCCTGGGACGGGTCGTAGGGGCCGTGCACGCGGTAGCCGTAGCGCTGCCCGGGCTGGATGCCGGGCAGGAAGGCGTGCCAGACGTAGCCGTCCATCTCGGGGAGCCGGATGCGCTCCTCGTTGCCGTCGGCGTCGAAGAGGCACAGCTCGACCTTCTCGGCGACCTCGCTGAAGATCGCGAAGTTGGTGCCGGTGCCGTCGTAGGTCGCGCCGAGGGGGTAGGCGGTTCCAGGCCACACCTGGTTCATGGACGAGGTCCTCCTGTGCTGGCGCCCCCGGACGCCGGGGGCCGGTGGCCTCCCCGCCGCGGGGCGTGCGCGGGGAGGTCGGCGCACGTGGTGCTCCGTGGTTGCCGTTGCCCGCGGTCGTGGCCGTCCAATCCTCCGCGGGGCGACGGTTGCGGAGACGTCGCTCACGGCGCCGGGGGGGCGGTGCCCGGACGACGACGCCCCCCGCGGGGGTCTCCGTGGGGGGCGTCGTGCGCAGGTCCGGCCGGGGCAGTGACGCCGGGTCCGACCTCGTCCTGGGCGCAGGGCCCCGGGTGGCACTGGTCCTCGGCGGTGACCGCTCCTGCGACCGGGGACGCTAGGCGGCGCCCCCAGCACGTGCAAGCACCGGACCCCAGTACCGCCGTCCCAGTCGCCTCTCGCGTCCGCCCACGGCTCACGGACGACTTCCTGTCACTGGGGGGTCGTACCGTCGATCCCGTGCGCGCGACCACCGACCTCCGGCCCACCCGCGGGCGTTTCCGCGTCGTCAGCGAGTTCGAGCCCTCGGGCGACCAGCCGGCCGCGATCGCGGCGCTCACCGAGCGCGTGCAGCGGGGCGAGCAGGACACCGTCCTGCTCGGCGCGACCGGTACCGGCAAGTCGGCGACGACGGCCTGGCTGATCGAGCAGGTGCAGCGCCCGACGCTGGTCATGGCGCCGAACAAGACGCTGGCCGCGCAGCTGGCCAACGAGTTCCGCGAGCTGCTGCCCGACGCCGCCGTCGAGTACTTCGTCTCGTACTACGACTACTACCAGCCCGAGGCCTACGTCCCGCAGACCGACACCTACATCGAGAAGGACTCCTCGATCAACGAGGAGGTCGAGCGCCTGCGCCACTCCGCCACCAACAGCCTGCTCACCCGGCGGGACGTCGTCGTCGTCTCCACCGTCTCCTGCATCTACGGCCTGGGGACGCCGGAGGAGTACGTCGACCGGGCGCTGAAGATCAAGGTGGGCGAGGAGCGCGACCGCGACGACCTGCTGCGCACGCTGGTCACCGAGCAGTACACGCGCAACGACCTGTCGTTCACCCGCGGCACCTTCCGGGTGCGCGGCGACACGATCGAGGTCTTCCCGGTCTACGAGGAGCTGGCCTGCCGGATCGAGATGTTCGGCGACGAGGTCGAGCGGCTGTACTACCTGCACCCGCTCACCGGTGAGGTCGTGCGCGAGGTCGACGAGCTGTTCGTCTTCCCGGCCACCCACTACGTCGCCGGCCCGGAGCGCATGGAGCGGGCGATCGCCTCCATCGAGGCCGAGCTCGAGCAGCGGCTGGCCGAGCTCGAGCGGCAGGGCAAGCTGCTGGAGGCCCAGCGGCTGCGCATGCGCACCACCTACGACATCGAGATGATGCGCCAGGTCGGCTTCTGCTCCGGCATCGAGAACTACTCGCGGCACATCGACGGCCGCGCGCCCGGCAGCGCCGGCGCCTGCCTGCTCGACTACTTCCCCGACGACTTCCTGCTCGTCATCGACGAGTCGCACGTGACCGTGCCGCAGATCGGCGGCATGTACGAGGGCGACATGAGCCGCAAGCGCACGCTGGTCGAGCACGGCTTCCGGCTGCCCTCGGCGATGGACAACCGCCCGCTGAAGTGGGAGGAGTTC
>DASQXT010000010.1:0-3192 GCA_035639575.1 Geodermatophilus sp. | reverse complement strand
GCCACGCTGCTTCGCTGGCACCGCCAACTGATCGCCCGGCGATGGACATATCCGCGGCGACGTCCCGGCCGGCCACCGGTCGCCAACGAGGTCCGGGTGTTGCCGCTCGCTGAAAGTGCTCAGTCCCGCTTGCTGAAAGTGCCCAGCCTGGAGTGACTCGCCGGTGGCGGTTGTGCCGCCGCCGGTGGGCCGCCTCGCCGTTACGGATCTTGATGATCCGTTTCGAGCGAGGGGCTCGCGAGGAGATGCTCACCAGGGGGGAAGACGTGGAAGCACACGCGTTGCGGAAGCGGGGTTGGTCGATCTCGGCGATCGCCCGGCATCTGGGCCGTAACCGGCGCACGATC
The DNA here is from genome assembly GCA_035639575.1 of Geodermatophilus sp. Lineage (GTDB taxonomy): Bacteria > Actinomycetota > Actinomycetes > Mycobacteriales > Geodermatophilaceae > Geodermatophilus. The sequence goes on along the minus strand of DASQXT010000010.1, from coordinate 2,845 downwards.
CGGGCGTATCTGAACGGCGAGCGGGAGCCGGGGCAGCGCCGTGCGGTGGGTCCGGACGGGTTCGCACCGGTCGAGGAGTACTGCCGGATCCGGTTGGCGGCCGATCCGCATCTGCAGGCCACGACGTTGTTCGAGGAGGTCGTCGGGCTGGGGTATGCCGGTGGGTACTCGTCGTTTACCCGGGCGATCCGGGATCGGCGGCTGCGGCCGCACTGCGAGCCGTGTCATCAGGGCAAGGGCCGGGACGTGGCCCGCATCGTGCACGAGCCGGGGGCCGAGACCCAGTGGGACTGGGTGCATCTGCCGAACCCGCCGGCCGGGTGGGGATGGCCTGCGAGGGAGGCGTACCTGCTGGTCGGGTCGTTGCCGTACTCGGGGCGGTGGCGGGGTTGGCTGTCCGCGTCGATGGACCAGCCGCACCTGGTGGCCGGGCTGCACGAGGTGTGCCAGCGGCTCGGGGGCCTGACGCTGGGCTGGCGGTTCGACCGGATGGCCACCGTGTGGGACCGGCAGGCGCAGGACATCAGCGCGTCGTTTTCGGCCGTGGCGAAGCACTACGGCGTGACCGCGGTGGTCTGCCCGCCGCGACGGGGCCAGCGTAAGGGGTCGGTGGAGAAGGCCAACGACATGGCCGCGCAGCGCTGGTGGCGCACCTTGGGCGATGAGGTCACCCCGCAGCAGGCGCAGGCGTCGCTGGACCAGTGGTGCGCCCGCACCTGCGACCTGCGGGTGCGGTGGGTGAAGGGGCAGCAGACGACCGTGGTCACCGTCGCCCGCGCCGAGCCGCTGTCGGCGCTGCCGGCACCGTTCCCGGCCGTGCTGCGGGTGGCGCGCACCGTCTCGGCGCAGGCGCTGGTGGGCTTCGACGGCAACTTCTACTCGGTTGGGCCGGGCCACCGCGGCCAGGAGGTCACCGTGGTGCGGGTGCTCGGCGCCGAGGTCATCGACATTGTCTCCGCCGCCGGCAACACCCTGGCCCGGCATCGCCTGGAGCCGGCCGGGGCGCACGCCGTGGTCCGCGCCCGGGAGCACGTCGCCGCGTTGGAGACCGCGGTGCTGGCCGCCAGCGGCGACCAGCGGGCGCCATGCCGGCGCAAGCAGCGCATCCCACCCTCGGCCGAGGCCCGCGCCGAGGCCGACCGGGCCCGCGCCCGGCTGGCCGGCCAACCCTTGCCCGCCGACACCGCGACCGGCGCCGTGGTCGACTTCGCCGCCTACGCCGCGGCCAGCCGCCCGCTGACCGCCCGTGACACCGGCGGCGATGAGGAGCCCGCCGTCGGCGGGTGGGCCGCCGGCGAAGACTGACACCGGCGCCGACACCCACCGACCCGCCATCGGCGGCACCAAATCACCGGCGCGAACCCGCCGCGACATCACACCACAACCAACAGGAGGATCACCATGTCCACGTCCACCGCCGTGCCCGCCACGGCGACCACCACGGCCCCGCCCGCCAGCCAGGCCGAGGTCTACCAGCGGCTGCGCGCACACCTGGCGTTCCTGAAACTGACCGCCGCGGCCGAGGCGCTGCCCGACGTGCTCGACGCCGCCCGGGACCGGCAGCTGCCGGCGCTGGAGGCGATCGAGTCGCTGCTGGGCATCCAGGTCACCGCGACCGAACAGCGCCAGATCACCTCCCGGCTGCATTTCGCGAACCTGCCCGCCCCATGGACCATTGACGACTACGACTTCTCCGCCCAGCCGGGTGTCGACGAGAAGCTGATCCGGGAGCTGGCCACCCTGCGCTTCCTCGATGACGCGGCCAATCTCCTATTCATCGGTCCGCCGGGGGTCGGCAAGACCATGCTGTCGATCTGCCTGGCCCGGCTGGCCGCCGAGTACGGCCACAAGGCCTACTTCACCACCTGCGAGGAACTCATCCGCCGGCTCAAGCGGGCCACCGCCGAGCACCGGCTGGCCACCGGACTACGGTTCTTCACCCAACCCCGCCTGCTCGTGCTTGACGAGTTCGGCTACCGCAGACTGGACGAGGACGGCCGGTCCCTGCTGTTCGAGGTCGTCAACGCCCGCTACCTCAAAGGCTCGATCATCACCACCTGCCACGTCGGCATCAACGGCTGGGCCGAACGCCTCGGCGACCCCATGCTCGCCGCCGCCCTCATCGACCGGCTGCTGCACCGCGGCGTCATCGTCGGCATCGACGGCCCGTCCTACCGGATGCGCTCACACCAGGCCCGCGCCAACGCGCTGCGCACCGCGGTGAACGCCGGCAAGCCGTCCCGCACCTCCGGAGCCGGCGCATGACCCGCCGCAACCGAACCCGCACCGCCGCCCGGCTGTGCGCCACCTGCGGCACCCCGTTCACCTGGACCAGCCGCAACCCCCGCCGCCGCTTCTGCTCACCGGCCTGCAAGGCCCGCTGGTGGCGCGCCGCCAACACCGACACCACCACCGCCACCAGTCCAGCGGACACGGCGAACGCGGCGAGCATGGCGGCTACGACGAGTACGACGAACGCCGAGAGCACGACCGGTACGGCGAACGCCGTCACACAACAGTACGACCCGTACGTCGCCGGGTACCGCAGCGAGCAGACACCCAACGCCGTTCAGAACTGCCCGAACTGCCACCAGCCAATCGCCGTCATCAATCTGCTCGTCACATCCGCCGCGGCGTACGTCAACACGCCGTCACGAAACGTGACACACCTCGGCTAACGCCGTACCGTACGACAAGCCAGGTGGGCACTTTCGATGAGCAGCCCTGGGCATTTCCGCCGAGCCGCATCAGGGCCCCGAGGTAACTCACGAGAGTCTGCGTGCCGAGGCGGCGATGGCTGCGGATCGTGGTGTTACGGCACGGCCAGGCGGCCAGGACCGCATCC
>DASQXT010000009.1:0-4901 GCA_035639575.1 Geodermatophilus sp. | reverse complement strand
CCGGACCCGATGGCCTCCAGCAGCACCATCTCCAGCTCGGCGGCGTCGTCGGGGCGCACGTGCGGCCCCTCGACGGTGAACCCCAGCTCGCGCAGCCCCTCGGCGAGGGCCTGTCCGCTGCGGTCCTCGTAGACGCCGGCCGACGCGCGGTTGGAGGCGGTGACGACGACGGCGCGGGCGTCGGCCGGCAGCTCGCTCATCTGCGCCACTCCCCGCTCTTGCCGCCGGACTTGGCCAGCAGCCGGACGTCGGTGATGGCCGCGCGCGGGTCGACGGCCTTGACCATGTCGATGACGGTCAGCCCGGCGACGGCGACCGAGGTGAGCGCCTCCATCTCCACGCCGGTGCGGTCGGCGGTGCGGGCGGTGGCGACGATCTCGACGGCGTCGTCGGCCACGGTCACGTCGACGGTGACGCCGTGCAGGGCGATCGGGTGGCACAGGGGCACGAGGTCCGGCGTCCGCTTGGCCCCGGCGATGCCGGCGATCCGGGCGACGGCGACGGCGTCCCCCTTGGGCACCCCCTCGCCGCGCAGCAGCGCGACCACCTCGGGGCTGACCAGCACCCGGCCGGCCGCGGTGGCCTCGCGGGCGGTGACCGGCTTGGCCGAGACGTCGACCATGCGGGCGGCGCCGGCCTCGTCGACGTGCGTCAGGCGCGGTTCGGAGGTCACTGGAGTGCTCCTTCGATCAGCACGACGTCCACCGGGGCGCCGGCGGGCAGTTCGGTGACGTCCTCGGGGACGACGACCAGGCAGTTGGCGCGGGCCAGGTGGGCGACCAGGTGCGAGCCGGGCCCGCCGACCTGCGAGACCGTGCCCGCGTCGTAGCGGCCGCGCAGGAACTGGCGGCGCCCGGTGGGGGAGCGCAGCCCGGCGGTGAGCGTCGCCGGGGCGCGCAGCCGGCCGGGGTCGGCGTGCCCGAGGGCCCGGCGCAGCGCCGGGCGGACGAAGACCTCGAAGGAGACGAACGAGCTCACCGGGTTGCCCGGCAGGGTGACCACCGGGACGCCGTCCACCGTGCCGGCCCCCTGGGGGCCGCCGGGCTGCATCGCGACCTTGACGAACTCGACGGTGCCCAGGGTGCGGAAGGCGTCCTTCACCACCTCGTAGGCGCCGGCGCTGACCCCGCCGCTGGTGATCAGCAGGTCGGCGCTCGCGAGCTCGGCGCGGACCGTGGCGAGGAACTGGTCGACGTCGTCGGGCACGAAGTGCAGCCGTCGCGCCGTCCCCCCGGCGTCCTCGACGGCGGCGACGAGCAGCGCGGAGTTGGACTCGTAGATCTGCCCGGGCAGCAGCGGCTCGCCGGGCTCGACCAACTCGCTGCCGGTGGAGAGCACCAGCACCCGCGGCCTGCGGTGCACCCACAGCGTCCGCACGCCGACGGCGGCCGCCAGGCCCAGCTGCGCGGCGCCGAGCGGGGTGCCGGCGGTGAGGGCGACCGTGCCGGCGGTGATGTCCTCGCCGGCCCGCCGCACGTGCGTGCCGGGGGTGGGGGCGTCGCGGATCTCCACGACGTCGGTGGCGGCGTCGGTCAGCTCGACCGGGACGACGACCTCCGCGCCCGCGGGGAGCGGCGCACCGGTCATGATCCGCTGCACCGTGCCCGGCTCGAGCGGTCGGACGTCGGTGCGCCCCGCGGGGACGTCGTCGGCGACCGGCAGCCGGACGGGCAGGTCGGCGACGTCGGTTGCCCGCGCCGCGTAGCCGTCCATCGCGGAGTTGTCGAAGCCGGGCAGTGACACCTGCGCGGTCACGTCGCGGGCGAGCACCCGGTTGTGCGCGGCCGCCAGCGGCACCTCCTCCTCGCCCAGCGGGGCGAGCAGTGCCGTGACGACCGCCTGGTGTTCCTCGACCGTGCGCACGGGGCTCATCCTGACCGATCCGCGGCAGGCACACCGGGGAGGGCGAGCGGGGGTGGCCGACGTCGTGGTCGCCGTGGCGGGACCCCGCGGCCCCGGGTGCGGTCGTCCACCGTGCCCGGGGAGGCCGAGTCCCGGCTAGGGTCCCAGCGGACCGACACGTGGACCGAGGGGTGGGGCATGAGCGAGATCGACCGGATGCTGGCGGCCAACGCCGAGTGGGCACAGCGGTTCCCGGGCTCCAAGGACGTGCGCCCGGCCCGCCACGTCGCCGTGGTGGCGTGCATGGACTCCCGGATGCCGCTGTTCCCGATGCTCGGCCTCGAGGTCGGCGACGCACACGTCATCCGCAACGCCGGCGGCGTCATCACCGAGGACATCATCCGCTCGCTGACCATCTCCCAGCACGCGCTGGGCACCCGCGAGATCCTGCTCGTGCACCACACCCAGTGCGGGATGCAGACCACCGACGACACCAGCTTCGCCGACCTGGTGCAGCAGGCCACCGGCCGCCGCCCGCCGTGGGCGGTGCGCGCCTTCCGCGACCCCGACGAGGACGTCCGCGAGTCGATGCGGCTCATCCACGAGAGCCCCTACCTGCTCTCCCGCGACGTGCGGGGCACCGTCTACGACGTCGACACCGGGGCGCTCCGCGAGGTCGTCGTCGAGGACTGACTCCGGCCCGGAGGGGCCGGAGGCCCGGCTGGTATCGTCGTCGGCTGGTGCGCGCGGCCGGCTGGTGTCCGCGTGCCGCACCGTCTCCCGTGCTCGGTGAGGCGATCCCACCAGCCCATCCGACGACGACGGAGGACACGAGCGCCGTGCGCACGTACACCCCGAAGCCCGGCGACATCAGCCGGGCCTGGCACGTCATCGACGCCACCGACGTGGTGCTCGGTCGACTGGCCAGCCAGACCGCGGTCCTGCTCCGCGGCAAGCACAAGCCCCAGTACGCCCCGCACGTGGACGTCGGCGACTTCGTCGTCATCGTCAACGCCGGCAAGGTGGCCCTGACCGGCTCCAAGCGGGACGAGAAGATCGCCTACCGCCACTCCGGCTACCCGGGTGGCCTCAAGCGGATCCCCGTCGGCGACCAGCTGCGCACGCACCCCGACCGCGTCATCGAGCGCGCCATCAAGGGCATGCTGCCGCACAACAGCCTGGGCCGTCAGATGCTCAAGAAGCTGAAGGTGTACGCCGGGCCCGAGCACCCGCACGCCGCTCAGCAGCCCCAGCCCTTCGAGATCAAGCAGGTGGCCCAGTGACGACCGCCCTCAACGTGACCGACGCCGAGGGGCGTCCGGTGCAGACCGTCGGCCGGCGCAAGGAGGCCATCGTCCGCGTGCGCCTGCTGCCGGGCACCGGTCAGTTCCGCCTCAACGGCCGCACCATCGAGGAGTACTTCCCGAACAAGGTGCACCAGCAGCTCATCCGCGAGCCGTTCGTGACCGTCGAGCGGACCGAGCAGTACGACGTCGTCGGCATCCTCCGGGGCGGTGGCGTCAGCGGTCAGGCCGGCGCGCTGCGCCTGGCGATCGCCCGCGCGTTGGTCCAGGTCGAGGCCGAGGACCGTCCGGCCCTCAAGAAGGCCGGCTTCCTCACCCGCGACGCCCGCGTCACGGAGCGCAAGAAGTACGGACTCAAGAAGGCCCGCAAGGCGCCTCAGTACTCCAAGCGCTGACCGGTACGCCCGTGGGTCGCCTCTTCGGGACCGACGGCGTCCGGGGTCGGGCCAACGCCGACCTCACGCCGGAGTTGGCCCTCTCGGTGGCACGTGCTGCCGCCGGGGTGCTCGCCGACCGCGACGGGACCCGGCGTCCCGTCGCGGTCGTCGGCCGTGACCCCCGCGCCAGCGGGGAGATGCTCGAGGCCGCCGTCGTGGCGGGCCTCGCCAGTGCCGGCGCGCAGGTGCTGCGGGCCGGGGTGCTGCCCACCCCGGCGATCGCGCACCTCACCGCGCACACCGGCGCCGACCTCGGCGTGATGATCTCCGCCAGTCACAACCCGATGCCCGACAACGGCATCAAGCTGTTCAGCCGGGGCGGCCACAAGCTGCCCGACGCGGTCGAGGCCGCCATCGAGCAGGCCGTGACCGCCGGCGAGACCGACGGTCCGCGCCCCACCGGCGCCGGGATCGGCCGGGTCTCCGACCTCACCGACGCCGGCGAGGTCTACGTCGAGCACCTCCTCGCGACCGTCGACCGGCCGCTGTCGGGGCTCACCCTCGTCGTCGACTGCGCCCACGGCGCCGCCGCGGTGTGCGCGCCCGAGGTCTACCGGCGCGCCGGGGCCACCGTGCACGTCATCGGTGGACAGCCCGACGGCTGGAACATCAACGAGGGCATCGGCTCGACCCACCTCGGCCCGCTGACCGAGGCCGTGCGCGCGCACGGCGCCGACCTGGGCATCGCGCACGACGGCGACGCCGACCGCTGCCTGGCCGTCACCGCCGAGGGCGACGTCGTCGACGGCGACGCGATCCTCGCCGTCTGCGCGCTCGGGCTGCACGAGCACGGCCGGCTCACCGGCGACACCGTCGTCGCCACGGTGATGAGCAACCTCGGCTTCCACCACACCATGCGCGACGCCGGCATCGCCGTGCACACCACCGCCGTCGGCGACCGGTACGTGCTCGAGGCGCTGCGGGAGCGGGGGCTGAGCCTGGGCGGCGAGCAGAGCGGCCACCTGGTGTTCCTCGACCACGCCACGACCGGCGACGGCCTGCTCACCGGCCTGTCGCTGCTGTCCCGGATGGCCGAGACCGGCTCGACGCTGGCGGAGCTGGCCTCGGTGGTGCAGCGGCTGCCGCAGACCCTGGTCAACGTGCCGGTGCGCGACCGGCTCGCGGTCGTGGAGAGCGACGAGGTCGCCGCCGCGGTCAACCTGTGCGAGGCCGAGCTGGGGGACGCCGGCCGGGTGCTGCTGCGTCCCTCGGGCACCGAGCAGCTCGTGCGGGTGATGGTCGAGGCGCCCACCCAGGAACGCGCCGACGCCATCGCCAGGCGCCTCGCCGACGTGGTCGCGGCCGTCGAGTGACACAC
>DASQXT010000008.1:0-4385 GCA_035639575.1 Geodermatophilus sp. | reverse complement strand
TTCGCCCCGCCCGCCGAGTTGCTGGGGCGGCCGGCCAACCGGACGGTAGCCGACTTCGTCGGCGCCGACCGCGGGCTCAAGCGGCTCGCCGTGACCCCGATCGAGCCCGCCGACCTGGAGCAACCGCCGGTGGTGGGGCTGACCGACGGCCTCGCGGAGGCCGGGGCGGCGCTCGACCGCGCCGGCGCCGGCTGGGCGGTGGTCCTCGACGCCGGCGGCCGCCCGGCCGGGTGGCTGCCCGCCGACCGCGCCGCGGGTGCGGGGATGGTCGCCTCGGCCGTCGTCCGTTCGGACGGCGCGGTGCCGGTGCAGGCCTCGCTGCGGACGGCGCTGGCCGCGATCCTGCAGACCGACGCCGGGTGGGTGTCGGTGCTCGACGGCGACCGCTACCTCGGCGTCCTCACCCCGTCCTCGGTGCACGCCACGCTGCGTCGGTCGGTGCGCGACGCGGCTCCCTGAGCGACCACCGACAGCGTGGACCGGTCGCGGGGGCCCGGCCCCCTCCAGGGCACCGCCCCGAGCGTGCGAGGGGTGGGGAGGAGGGGTCCCTCCGCCGACCGGGACACGGGCAGCGGCTCAGCGTGTCAGGGGGACGGCTCCTGGTCGCGGTGCGGTCCGGAGGACCGCAGTGTCAACCCTCAGCCGCGCACGGCTCCCGGCGGCCGCTCGTCGTCGGCGTCCGGCGGGATGCGGCAGACCGACTCCAGCCACAGCGCGGCGGCGACCAGGGCCGCGGAGCAGACCACGCCGACGACCCCGGTGACGGCGTCGGACCCGGCGGCCTGCAGCCGCGCGACCGCCGGCCCCACGTAGAGCAGCACGCCCACCCAGATGCCGACGAACGCCGCGCCGACGTACGCGCTGGCCTGGGCCAGGACCGCGAGCCGGGCCACGAGCATCGGCTCGACCGGCCGGACCGGCGCGCTGCCCCGCTCGGCCGGGGGACGGCGGTCCCGCTGGGCGGCCAGCCGGGCGCGGAGGGTGCGGGCGCCGAGGGCCTCGGCCAGGGCCAGCACGCCGAGCGGCACCGGCAGCCACCAGCGCAGCGCGGGCAGCGAGCCGTAGTGCGCCCGCACCACCAGCCAGGAGGCGACGGCCAGTCCGACGGCCAGGACGATCAGGTCGCGCCGGTTCACGGGCATCACTGCAGGTGCTCCCAGCGGACGACGGCCGCGACGTCCTCCGGCGGCAGCGCGGCCAGCAGCTCCCTCACCCGGCCGCGACCCGGCAGCACCGCGGTGGGGTCGAGGCTGGCCCACGGCACGAGCACGAAGGCCCGCTCGTGCGCCCGGGGGTGCGGCAGCGTGAGGGCGGGGTCGTCGGAGAGGACCGGCCGGCCGTCGTCCCCGGTGACCGTGACGACGTCGACGTCGAGGGTCCGCGGGCCCCAGCGCACGTCGCGGGTGCGCCCGGCCGACTGCTCCAGCTCGTGCGCGCGGGCCAGCCAGCCGGCGGCGTCCCGGTCGCCCCGGACGACGACCACCGCGTTGAGGTACGGCGGCTGCTCGACCGGCCCCCACGGCGGGGTCTCGAACAGCGTCGAGCGGGCCACCAGCACGCCGTCGTCCTTGAGCGCGGTGATCGCGGTGCGCAGCGCGGCGGCGCGGTCCCCCAGGTTCGCGCCCAGCGACAGCACCGCGCGGGTCACGAGTCCTCCTCGCCAGCGCTCGTCGGCCGGTCCTCGGGGCCCACGGCGAGCTCGCTCACGTCCGCTCCCGCCGGATGCTGACCGTGACGTCGTCGAAGGGGACGCCGAGGTCGGCCTCCGGCTTGTGCACGGTGATCTCGACGGCGTCGACCAGCGGGTCGTCCAGGCAGACGTCGGCCAGCCGCTGGGCGAGGGTCTCGAGCAGGTCGACCGGCTCCCCCGTCAGCACGCTGTGCAGCGCGCGGGCCAGCTCGGCGTAGTTGACCGTGCGCTCGAGGTCGTCGTCGGCGGCGGCCGGTGCGGTGTCGAGCTCCAGGACGGCGTCGACGCGGAAGGTCTGCCCCAGCCGGCGCTCGGCCTCGTACACGCCGTGGAAGGCGTGCGCGGTGAGGCCCCGGACGGCGATGCGGTCCGGACGGCGGGGTGGGGAGGCGTCAGCCACGGCGCTCCCCCTCGCGGCGGGCGGCCCGGACGGCGGCGACGGTGCGGACGGCGTCGACCGAGGCCGCGGCGTCGTGCACGCGCACCCCCCAGGCGCCGGCCTCCGCGGCCAGCACGGTGGTGGCCAGCGTGGCGGCGTCCCGCTGCTCGGCCGGCCGCAGGGTGCCGTCGGTGTCGGCGAGCAGCCGGCCGAGGAAGGACTTGCGGGAGGAGCCGACGAGCACCGGCAGGCCCAGGCCGACGACGCGGTCGAGCCCGGCCAGCAGCCGCCAGTTGTGCTCGGCGCGCTTGGCGAAGCCCAGGCCGGGGTCGAGGACGAGCTGCTCGGGCACGACGCCCGCGGCGACGACGTCCTCGACCCGGGCGGTGAGCTCGGCGCAGACCTCGGTGACGACGTCCCCGTACCGGGCCGCCGCGTACATCTCGCGGCTGTGGCCGCGCCAGTGCATGAGCACCCAGGGGACGCCGGCCTCGGCGACCAGCTCGGCCATGTTCTTGTCGGCCAGGCCGCCGCTGACGTCGTTGACCAGCACCGCACCCGCCTCGAGGGCCGCCTCGGCCACCTCGGCACGGGTGGTGTCGACGCTGGCGCGCACGCCGGCGGCGGACAGCTCACGGATCACGGGGACGACCCGGCGGCACTCCTCCTCGGCGTCCACCCGGTCGGCGCCGGGCCGGGTGGACTCCCCGCCGACGTCGACGTAGTCGGCGCCGGCGGCGTGCATCGCCAGGCCGTGGGCGACGGCCGAGCCGGTGTCGGCGAAGCAGCCGCCGTCGGAGAAGGAGTCGGGCGTGACGTTGAGGACCCCCATGACCACGCAGTGGTCGGGGCGCGGGAGCGGGAGGAGGGTCACCGTCGTCCCTGTCCGGCTCCGCGCCCGCTCCGCTCCCCGCTCGCGGAGCCCACCGCGGTGCTCACTCGTGCCGCCTTCACCGACCCAGCACGAGGCTCATGGCCTCGCTGCGGGTCGCGGCGTTCTCCCGGAAGATGCCGCGCACGGCCGAGGTGACCGTGGACGACCCGGGCTTGCGGATGCCGCGCATGGCCATGCACAGGTGCTCGGCCTCGATGACCACGAGCACGCCGCGCGGCTTGAGGACGTCGGCCAGCGCGTCGGCGATCTGGCTGGTCATCCGCTCCTGCACCTGCGGGCGCCGGGCGTAGACCTCCACCAGCCGGGCGAGCTTGGACAACCCGGTGACCCGCCCGTCCTCGCCCGGGATGTAGCCGATGTGCGCGACCCCGTGGAAGGGCACCAGGTGGTGCTCGCAGGTCGAGTACATCGGGATGTCCTTGACCAGGACCATCTCGTCGTGGTCCTCGTCGAAGGTCGTCGACAGGACCTCGGCCGGGTCCTGCCACAGCCCGGCGAAGGTCTCGGCGTACGCGCGGGCGACCCGGTCGGGGGTGGCCTGCAGGCCGGGACGGTCGGGGTCCTCGCCGACGGCCAGCAGCAGCTCGCGCACGGCGGCCGCGGCACGGGCGTGGTCGACGCCCGCCCGCGGGCGCTCCAGCAGCAGGTCCTCCGGTTCGGCCGGGATCTCGCTCACGCGCCCTCCTCGCTGGCGCTCGTCGGACGCGTTCGCGGCGCTGCCGTGCTCATGGGTGAGCTCGCGAGCTCGCTCACCGGCCCTCCTCGCTGGCGCTCGTCGGACGCGTTCGCGGCGCTGCCGTGCTCATGGGTGAGCTCGCGAGCTCGCTCACCTCTGCGCCGGGGCGCCGACGTCCCCCACGGCCGTGCTCCCGTGGCCGACGTGGCCGTTGCCGTTCTGCTCGGCCCGCTCGGCCGGGGTCAGCACCGGCGGCTGGTCCGACGGCGTGCGCTTGCCGAAGCCGTTGTAGGGGGCCAGCGACGGACGCTTGGTGACCGGCGCGCAGATGCGGGCCATGTCCTCCTTGGAGAGGGTCTCCTTCTCCATCAGCTCGAGCACGAGCTGGTCGAGAACGCCCCGGTACTCGACCAGGATCTCCCACGCCTCGTCGTGCGCGGCCTCGATCAGGGCACGGATCTCCCCGTCGATGTCGGCGGCGACGGCCTCGGAGTAGTCCGGCCGGGTGCCCATGTCGCGGCCGAGGAACGGCTCGGACTCGTTGCTGCCGTACTTCACCGCGCCGAGCTTGGCGCTCATGCCGTACTGGGTGACCATCGCCCGCGCCATGGCGGTGGCCTTCTCGATGTCGTTGCCGGCGCCGGTGGTGGGCTCGTGGAAGACGAGCTCCTCGGCCGCCCGGCCACCCAGGGCGTAGGCGAGGGTGTCGATCATCTCCGACCGGGTCTGCGTGTACTTGTCCTCG
>DASQXT010000007.1:0-2879 GCA_035639575.1 Geodermatophilus sp. | reverse complement strand
GTCGTGCGCTCGCTGGTCCTGTCGGCGCTGTTCGTGCTGGTCATGGTCAGCGTGGCGGCGGTCACCGCGGCCGGGCGGGCCACCGGGCTGGCCGTGCGCAGCGCCGGCGCCGCCCGCCGGGTGGGCACCGCCGTCGTCCCCGTGCTGGTCGGCGCCGTCCCGGTGGTGACCCTGGTGCTCGCCAGCGGCACCGTGCCGCTGCGCGGCGAGGCGGTCATCCCGATCGCCGGGATCCTCGTCGGCGGGGCGATGACCGCGACGTCCCTGGCCGGCCGCCGGCTGCGGGAGGAGCTGGCCGCCCGGCGCGGCGAGGTCGAGGCCGCGCTCGCGCTGGGGTTCCTGCAGCGCGACGCCGTCGGCGAGGTGCTGCGCCCGGCCGCGGCCACGGCGCTGCTGCCCCCGCTGGACCAGACCCGCACCGTCGGGCTCGTCACGCTGCCCGGCGCGTTCGTCGGGGTACTGCTCGGGGGCGGCAGCCCGCTGGAGGCCGGCGCGGCCCAGTTGCTGGTGCTGGTCGGCCTCCTGGCGGCGCAGGTCACGGCCGTGTGGACGGTGGTCGAGCTGGTGGCGAGGGGCCGGCTGCTCCCCGACGTCCCCCGCTGAGACGTCCAGGGACCTCACAGGAGACGGCCAGCGTCGGGTCAGCAGCACGGACCACTGTGGTCGTCGGAGGGCGGTCAACCGGCCGCCCACGAGGAGGACGAGGACACGTGAACCCCTACGGCACCCCCCACCCGGCGCCGGGCCCCTGGGCGCCGCCGACCTGGCCCCAGCAGCCCGCCCACGGGCAGGCGGCGCCGGGTCAGCAGGCGACGGGGACGGCCGCCCCGGGGCACGACACCCTTCCCGGGCAGCAGCCGCCGTTCGAGCAGCAGCCCGGCCCGGTCGCACCCGCGCCCGAGCCGCCCCGCCGGGCCGGCCGGTGGCGGATCGGCGTCGCCGGCCTGCTCGCCGGTGCCCTGATCGGCGGCGGTGCCGGTGCCGGTGTCGCCCTGCTCGCCGACGGCTCGGACGGCAACAACAGCAGCGGCGGCAGCACGACCGCCGCCCAGAACGTCACGATCACCAACCCCCAGACGGCGACCGCGGTGACCGCGGCCGCGGCCAAGGCGGCGCCCAGCGTGGTGACCGTCTACGTCACCGGCGCCTCCGGCTCGGGCAGCGGCTCGGGCGTCGTCCTCAGCCAGGACGGCTACGTGCTCACCAACAACCACGTGGTCAGCCTGGACGGTGCCGGCTCGAGGGTCGTCTCGGTGCGCACCTCCGACGGCACCCTCTACGACGCCACCGTCGTCGGCACGCAGCCGGTCTACGACCTGGCCGTGCTGAAGCTGCAGGGCGCCTCCGGCCTGACCCCGGCGACCTTCGCCGACTCGGACAAGGTGCAGGTCGGCGACCTGGCGGTGGCGATCGGCGCTCCGCTGGGCCTGTCGGACACGGTGACCGACGGCATCATCAGCGCCAAGGGCCGGGCCGTGGCCACCGGCTCCACCGAGGGCGACGCCACCGTGATCGACGCGCTGCAGACCGACGCGGCGATCAACCCGGGCAACTCCGGCGGCGCGCTGGTCAACGGCGCCGGCGAGGTGGTCGGCATCAACACCGCCATCGCCTCGGTCGCCTCCGGTGCACCGGGCCAGTCGAGCGAGAGCGGCAACATCGGCGTCGGCTTCGCCATCCCGGGCAACACCGCCAAGCGGATCGCCCAGGAGCTCACCGCCGACGGGAAGGCCGAGATCACGTACCTGGGCGTGAGCGCGCAGACCGCGGCGGACCCGCAGCAGCGCGAGATCGGCACCGGCGCGCAGCTGGTGCAGGTGCAGCCGGGCACCCCCGCCGCCGACGCCGGACTGCAGGCCGGCGACGTCGTCACCGCGGTCGGAGACCGGGTCGTGACCACCTCGACCGAGCTGACCGCCGCCGTCCGCAGCGCCTCCCCCGGCGACCAGGTGACCCTCACCGTGCGCCGCGGGCAGGACACCCAGCAGATCCGAGTCACCCTGGGCGCGAGTCAGGGCTGAGGGAGGACCTCGTCCCTCTTCCCCCTCGCAGGCTCGCGTCGAGCCGGCGAGGGGGCTGAGGGACGAGGCGCCGTCTTAAGCTGGGACGGGTGTCGTCGACTCCCCCGAGCGCTCCGCTGGCCGCGTCCCTCGACGACCCCGAGCGGGCCCGCGACCTGGCCCGCATGAAGCGGCTGGCGACCGGCCTGTTCCTGCTCGCCGCCGCCGTCTTCCTGACCTGCGTGCTGCTCGGGCCGGAGACCGGCGCCTGGGTCGGGTACGTGCGGGCGACCGCCGAGGCCTCCATGGTCGGCGCGCTGGCCGACTGGTTCGCCGTCACGGCGCTGTTCCGGCACCCGATGCGGCTGCCGATCCCGCACACGGCGATCATCCCGCGCAAGAAGGACCAGATCGGCGCGAGCCTGGGCGCCTTCGTCCAGCAGAACTTCCTGACCCGCGCCGTGGTCGAGGACAAGCTGACCACCATCGACGTGCCCGGCCGGCTCGGCGCCTTCCTCGCCGCACCCGGGCGCGCCGAGCGGCTCGCCGGGGACGCCGGGGCGGTGCTGCACTCGGTCGCCGGCCTGCTGCGGGACGACGACCTGCGGCCCGCCGTCGCCGGCCTGGTCGACCGCAAGCTGCACGGGACACCCGCCGCCCCGGTGGTGGCCCGGGCGCTCGAGCTCGTGGTGGACGGCGACCGGCACCAGGAGGTGCTCTCGGCGGGGCTGCGCGGCCTGGCGCGCTTCCTGGAGGACAACCGCGTCGTCTTCCGCGCGCAGCTGGGCGACGCCTCGCCCGCCTGGGTGCCCGACTGGGTCGACGACCGGGTGTTCGACCGCGTGTTCGCCGGCGTGATGGGCTTCCTGGACGAGGTCG
>DASQXT010000006.1:0-2694 GCA_035639575.1 Geodermatophilus sp. | reverse complement strand
GCTACCTTCCCCCCACTGACCGGTCGCCCGCCTGGGCGGACGGCTGCACGACCGACACCACAGTGGGAGTTGTTTGATGCGCACAGGGATCCTCGCGCGCAACGCCGCCGTCGCGGCCGCGGCCCTCCTCGTCCTGACCGCGTGTGGCGGCGGGGGCGAGAGCGGCAGCGGAGGTGGCTCCGCGGCCGGCGGAGGCGGCGGCGAGCGCAAGGTCAACGTCTACGGCACCGACGGCAACATGGGCAACGCGCTGGGCGAGTCCTTCAGCCAGCAGGGCTCCCTGGCAGGCATGAAGGGCACCACGCCGCTGACCGACCTGGGCGCCGACTTCCAGGGGCGGCTGCGTGAGATCGACCCGAACCTGAAGGACTTCAACTACGCCGGCGAGACCTACGACGCGATCGTCATCACGGCGCTGGCCGCGCAGGCGGCCGGCACCAACGACGCCAACGTCTACAAGGAGTTCGTCAACGGGATCACCTTCGGCGGCGAGAAGTGCACCGACTTCGCGGCCTGCCTGGAGATCATCAAGAACGGCGGGAACGTCGACTACGACGGCATCTCCGGTCCGCTGAGCTTCACCGACGCCGGTGAGCCGGCGCAGGCCAGCTTCGGCATCCTGCAGTTCGGCGAGGACAACAAGCTCGACCAGGACGCCACCCAGTACGTCATCGCCGGCGACGAGGCCAACGCCAGCACCGACGAGGGCCCGGCCTACGCCCCGGCGGGGGCCACCGGCGGGCCGCTGGTGATCGGCACCCTGCTGCCGCTGACCGGGAACCTCGCCTTCCTCGGCCCGCCCGAGGTCGCCGGCGCCCGTCTGGCGGTCAACGACATCAACGCCGCCGGCGGCGTGCTGGGCCAGCCGGTCCAGCTGATCGAGGGTGACTCCGGTGACGCCTCGACCGACACCGCCACCCAGACGGTCGACCGCCTGCTGCAGGGCGGTGTCAACGCCATCATCGGCGCGGCGTCCTCCGGCGTCAGCCTGACCGTCATCGACCGGATCACCGGTGCCGGCGTCGTCCAGTTCTCGCCGGCGAACACCTCCGACCAGTTCACCGACTACAACGACAACGGGCTGTACTTCCGCACCGCGCCCCCGGACACGCTGCAGTCCCGGGCGCTGTCCGACCTGATCATCAACGACGGCAACAACACCGTCGGGATCATGGCGCTCAACGACCCGTACGGCACCGGTCTGATGGAGAACACCCGGCAGAACCTGATCTCCGCGGGCCTGTCCGAGGACAGCATCCAGACGCTGACCTACGACCCCCAGGCGGCGAACTACGACGCCGAGGTCCAGCAGATGGTGGACTTCAACCCCGACGCCGTCGTGGTGATCGGCTTCGAGGAGTCCGCGCGCATCATCGAGGGTCTCAACTCGCAGGGCATCGGCCCGCAGCGCTGATGTAGCTCCGTCCCTCACCGGCAGCGGCCCGGTACCCCTCGCGGGGTGCCGGGCCGTTGCCGTGCCGGCGTCAGCGCTGCAGGCGCTGCCCGTCCGGCGCCCAGTCGGCGGGGCGGCCGGTGTGGTTGGAGAACTCCACCGACCAGCGCCACCAGCTGTGGTCCGGCGCGTGCTGCCAGGCGGTCAGGACGCCGACCTCGCCGCCGGGCAGCAGGACCGGCAGGCCGTACAGCTCCGGCCCCGGCCAGACCTCGCGGCGGCGGACCGGCCCGCCGTCGAGCTCGAGCAGGGTGATCGGTGAGTAGTCGCCGTCCCGGTCGGCGTCCTCGCGCAGCACCGGCGTGCCGTCGTCCGTCCGCACCTCCAGGTGCAGCTGGGCGGGCGCGGCGTGCACCAGCACGCGGGAGAAGCCGCTCGCCGTCGTGCAGCGGGCGAACTCCAGGCCGTTCATCCCGCCGTCGCGGGACCGCAGATCCCAGGTCCAGTTCACGACCGCTGCCTACCCAGCGCGACGGCGCCGGCCCCATGGGGGACCGGCGCCGTCGCGGCGAGCCAGGAGGACGGCCCCCTCGCCGGGTCCCGCCGCGAGCGTACGAGCGGTGGGGGGCGAGGGGGTCCTTTCTCAGTGCGCCTTGGCCAGCGTCCCCAGGTAGAGCTCGATGACCTTGGGGTCGTGCATCAGCGACTCACCGGTGTCGGTGTAGGCGTTGCGGCCCTGGTCGAGGACGTAGCCGCGGTCGCAGATCTGCAGGCACCGGCGGGCGTTCTGCTCGACCATGATGATCGAGACCCCGGTCGCGTTGATCCGCCGGCAGCGGATGAAGACCTCGTCCTGGTAGGCGGGGGAGAGGCCCGCCGACGGCTCGTCGAGCAGCAGGACGGACGGCTCCATCATGAGCGCCCGGCCCATGGCCACCATCTGCCGCTCGCCGCCCGACAGCGACCCGGCCTTGATCTTGCGGCGCTCCCCGAGCAGCGGGAACAGGTCGGCGACGTAGTCGAAGCGCTCGCGGAAGACCTTCGGCCGCAAGTAGGCGCCCATCTGCATGTTCTCCTCGATGGTCAGCGAGGGGAACACGTTGTTGTTCTGCGGCACGTAGCCGACACCGAGGGAGACCAGCCGGTGGGCCGGGGCGGACGTGATGTCCTCCCCGCGCAGCGACACCGTGCCCGAGCGCACCGGGATGAGCCCGAACAGGGTCTTGAGCAGCGTGGACTTGCCGGCGCCGTTCGGGCCGATGATGCCGACCAGTTCGCCGTCCTGCAGGTAGAAGTCGCAG
>DASQXT010000005.1:0-3416 GCA_035639575.1 Geodermatophilus sp. | reverse complement strand
GACTACCGGGAGCTGGACCCGGCGGCGCTGCTCGACCTCGTCGACTCCCCACGACTGCTCGACGCCCGCAACGCCCTCGACGCCGAGATGTGGCGAGTGGCCGGCTGGACCTTTGCCGCCCTCGGCCGGCCGGACGCCGCTCCGGCGCGCGACCGGTCCGGCCGCCCGATCCTGCTCACCGGATGGCCGGCCGACGAGCTGGCGGCCATCGACGAGACCGAGGACCTCGAGGACGCGGACGACCTGTTCCTCGACCAGCGCGAGGCGGTGTGAGCCCGGGACGCCGACAGCGCCAGACGCTCGGGTGGTCCCTCGCCGTGGTGGTCGCCGTGGTGGCGGTCGTGCTGGGCTCGGCGGTCGTGGTGGAGCAGACGACGGGACCTGGCACCCCCGAACCACTGCGGATCCGCGGGGCCGACATCTCCTTCACCCTGCAGGAGGAGGCGATCGGCACGGCCATCCACGGGCCGCACGGTCGGGCGCCCATCGAGGACGTGCTGGCCGCCCACGGGGCCAACACCGTGCGGCTACGGGTCTGGGTCGACCCGGCGGCCGGGACCAGCGAGCTGCCCGCCGCGCTGACGCTCGCCAGGCGGGCCGCGGCCGCCGGCCTCCAGATCGTCCTGGCGCTGCACTACGCCGACACCTGGGCCGACCACGCGGTGCAGTCGACCCCTGCGGCGTGGGCCGGGCTGGACCTGGACGGCCTGGTCAGCAGGGTCCGGTCCTACACGGCGTCCGTGGTCGCGGCCTTCGCCCAGCAGGGAACGCCGGTCGCCGTCGTCCAGGTCGGCAACGAGGTCGACGACGGTCTGCTCTGGCCCACGGGGCGCCTCGCCACCGCGGGCTGGGACGCCGTCGCCCGCCTGCTCGAGGCAGGCTTCTCCGGCGCACGATCCGGCGGAGGAGATCACCCCGACGTCATGCTGCACCTGGCCTCATCCGGGAACACCGACGCGGTGGTGCGGTTCGTCGGCGAGATGGCCGCGAGGGGGGTCCGGCCCGACCTGCTGGGCCTGTCCTACTACCCCTGGTGGCACGGGTCCCTGGCCGTGCTACAGCACACCCTGGACACGGTCGCCGACGAGTTCGACCTGGACGTCGTCCTGGCCGAGACCGCCCGCCCGTGGACGCTCGATGACGGGGACGACGAACCGAACGGGGTGCGCAGCGCCGCGGACCTCCCGGACGGTTCCGACTACCCGGCGACCCCCGCTGGGCAGGCGGCGTGGGCCGAAGCCCTCCGCGAGGTGCTCCACCGGGTGCCGGGTGGTCACGGCGCCGGCTTCCTGTTCTGGGAGCCGGGGTGGTTACCGGGTGTCCCAGCCGTCCCGGGCGTGGGGAGCGCCTACGACAACACGACCCTGTTCCGGTGGGACGGCACACCCCTGCCCGCCCTCGTGGCCCTCCGGGCAGACCCCGGCGGGTCGCTGTTCGACGGTCTCTCGGGGAACCGGATTCCCGGCGAGCCGCCTCGCCTGAGCCGCCTGGGACTGCGAGCACTGATCGACGACCTGCTCAGCCGATTCTGGAAGGGGTGATCGACATGGCACACGTCCTGGGGATAGGCGCCCATCCGGACGACCTCGAGTTGGGCTGCGCAGGAACTCTGGCCCGACACATCGCCCAGGGGGACCGCGTGACGATGCTGGTCGTGACCGAGGGGCAGGAGGGCCCCGGGGACGCATCCCGTCGCAAGGACGAGGCACGCCACGCCGCGCGGGCCATCGGTGCGGACCTCGTGTTCGGTGGCCTGCCCGACGGTTCGGTCTCCAACCACGAGTTCACGCTGGTGCACCTCATCGAGGACGTCCTCCGCAGCACCGGGGCCACCACCGTGTACACGCACGGCCAGAAGGACAGCCACCAGGACCACCGCGCCGTGGGGCTGGCCAGCATGGGAGCGTGCCGGCAGGTGCAGCGGGTGCTGTGCTATGACTCCCCGTCCTCCATCGGGTTCAGCCCGAGCATCTTCGTGGACATCACCACGACCCTCGACAAGAAGCTCACCGCACTCGGCATGCACGAGAGCCAAGTCGAGAACAGCTCGATGGCCAGCTTGTCCCTCGTCGCCACTCAAGCGGGGTATCGCGGCTTCCAGGCCCGCTGCGAGGCTGCGGAGGGTTTCGAGCCGCTGCGCCTGGTCCTCTCCATGGACTACGACTGACGCCCGTCGGCCCGCTCAGTGGGTGTCGCCCGCAGACGCCCACTGAGCGGGCGACTCCACGGCGGCGGCCACGGTGCAGGAGACCAGTGCGTCGCCGGCCCCGCCGGACGCACCTGCTCAGCCTCCGTCGAGGCGCGGCTCCTCGCCGGGCGGCCACGTCCACGTGAAGCCCACCGTGACGCCCTCGATCTCGTCCATGAACCGGTGCGCCGAGAACTCGTCGTCCAACGGCACCCGCTCGGCCGCCCGCAGCCCGGCGTCGGGGCCGTAGCCGTCCCACAGGGCCCAGTGCAGCTCGGCCGGCAGCCGCCCGGGCGTGAACGCCACCCGCATCTCCAGCCGCTCCACCGGCTGCCGCGCCGCCCGGCGCAGCTGCGGCGGCGGCACCGACCGCCAGTCGAAGACCATCTCGTACTCCAGTGACGCGGTCTCCCCCAGGTGCAGCGGCCGCGGGAAGCACAGCTCCACCGCCGTGAACCCCTCGCCGTCGGGCCGCGGCTCGCCCGCCGTCGCGCCGCGCAGCACCCGCACCGACGCCTCCCGCCGGTCCGTGCGGAAGGTGTACGAGGCCAGCCCGGGCTGCAGAGCGCGGACGACCTGCACCGTGCGGTGCCGGACCGGCAGGCCGTGCGGGCCGACGACGTGCAGCTCGTGCAGGGACACCGTGCGGTGCGGCGGTCCTGCCTGGCTCACGCGCGTCTCCTCCGTCGCACAGGCGGGGCGGACCTGCGGCGTCCCGCTGTGGATGGGAACGTACCCGCAGGTGGGAGGGGGTGCCCGGTGCCACAGAGGGACGACGACACCACGCTCCGCGTTGCCGTCGTCGCCGCCGCCCCGCCGGACCGCAGCGCGCTGACCGCCGCGCTCGAGGGCGCACCCGGCCTCGAGGTGGTGGCGTGGGCGGACTCCGCCGGGGCGCTGCTCGTCCTCGGGACCCGCGCCGACGTCTGCCTCTGCGACCGCGCCCCGGCCGCCGAACAGACCGCACTGCTCGCCGACCGCGGCTGCCAGGTCGTCGTCCTGGAGCCCGGCGCCGACCCCGTCGACACGCTCCGGCGGGTGCACGCCGGCCCCCGGCCGGGGACGACGCCGGTCCGGCCGCACCTGGCCCCCCGGCAGCTCCAGGTGCTGCTGGCCTACGTGTCGACCAACGACGTCCAGTCGGCGGTGGCCCGCTCGCTGGGCATGGACACCGAGACGCTGAAGACGCACCTGCGGCGGATCCGCGCGAAATACGCCGGCGCCGGCC
>DASQXT010000004.1:0-2754 GCA_035639575.1 Geodermatophilus sp. | reverse complement strand
GTCGGGTCGTGGTCCTCCCAGAAGACCTTGAGCAGCTGCTCGTAGGAGGTCACCGCCGGGTCGAAGACGACCAGCACGACCTCGGTGTGGCCGGTCTGCGCCGAGCAGACCTCCTCGTAGGTCGGGTTGGGCGTGTAGCCGCCGGCGTAACCGGCCGCGGTCGAGTAGACGCCCGGCTGCTCCCAGAAGACCTTCTCCACGCCCCAGAAGCAGCCGGCCCCGAAGACGGCGGTCTGCATGCCGTCGGGGAACGGCGGCTGGATGCGGTTGCCGTTGACCGCGTGCAGCTCCGGGACGTTCGGCAGGGGCGTCGGGCGGCCCGGCAGCGCCTCCGCAGGAGCCACCGGCTGGGTCTTGGTCCGGGAGAAGAACATGCCCCGAGCGTAGGCCGGGTCCGCAAACAGACCCGGCGGACCGACCAGGTCCGATGCAGGATCGGGGCATGGCTGCGACGACGCGTGAGTGGCACCTGGCGGCCCGGCCGCACGGCGAGCCGACCCCCGAGGACTTCCGGCTGGTCGAGGTGCCCGTCCCCGAGCCGGCCGAGGGGCAGGTCGTCGTCCGGATGGTCGTGATGTCGGTCGACCCGTACATGCGCGGCCGGATGCGCTCGGGGCCCTCCTACGCGCCGCCGTGGGAGGTCGGCGAGGTGATGAAGGGCGGCGCCGTGGGCCGGGTGGTCGCCTCGCGCGCACCCGAGCTGCCGGAGGGCTCGCTGGTCCTCACCGACGCCGCCTGGCGTGAGACCGCCGTCCTCGACGCCGCCACGGTGACCCGGCTGCCGGCCGAGGAGGACGTGTCGCCGTCCTGGTACCTGGGCGTGCTCGGCATGCCGGGGCTGACCGCCTACGCCGGGCTGTTCCGGGTTGGCGCCTTCCGCGAGGGGGACGACGTGTTCGTCTCCGGGGCCGCCGGCGCGGTGGGCAGCCTGGTCGGCCAGTTCGCGCAACTGCGCGGCGCCGGCAGCGTCATCGGGAGCGCGGGGTCGCCGGAGAAGGTCGCCTGGCTGCGGGAGCTGGGCTTCACGGCCGCCTTCAGCTACCGCGACGGGGTCGCGCGGGGGCTGGCCGAGGTGGCGCCCGACGGGATCGACCTGTTCTTCGACAACGTCGGCGGCGAGCACCTGGAGGCCGCCATCGGCGCCTTCCGGGTGCACGGGCGGGCCGCGCTGTGCGGCTCGATCTCCGGCTACAACGCCGTCGAGCCGCCGCCGGGTCCGCGCAACATGGGCCTGATGGTCGGCAAGCGGCTCACGCTGCGCGGCTTCCTGGTCAGCGACCACGCCGACCTGCGCCCGGAGTTCACCGAGACGGTGACCGGCTGGCTGCGCTCGGGGGACCTGGTCGTCCGGGAGACCGTGCACGAGGGCATCGAGCAGGCCGTGCCGGCCTTCCTGGACCTGCTCCGCGGCGGGAACGTCGGGAAGATGGTCGTCCGCCTGGCGCCCGACCCCGACTGAGGTCCGCACCGGCCGAGCGGGGGAGGATGGCGATCATGTGGCTCTTCCTCACCAGGCGGCTGCGCACCTGGCTGCTGCTGACCGTCGTCGTCCCCCTCGCCACCGGGCTGCTGCGCCGGGCCGGGCAGGTCCTCGAGCGGCGCACCGGGTCCACGCCGGTGACGCGGGGGCTGTACCGGGCCGGCGACCTCGGCGACCGGGCCCGCGCGACGCTCCGCGGCGGCCGCCGCCGCCGGTGACCACCAGCGGCGGGCGCCCGGGCCTGGACCACGAGCCGGCCGCGGGGCCGACCCGGGCGCTCGCCCTGTTCTGCCACGGCGGCACCGTGGCCAGCGTCGAACCGCCCAAGGAGCGGGCGCTGTCGCTGCTGCGGATGCGCGCCATCGAGCAGTTCGTGCGCGCCTCGGCCGCCGACCGCGGCCTGGACACCTACCTGCTGCGCTACCGGGTCGCCGGCTGGAACGGGGTGGCCGCCGACGCGTACGCCGACGTCCGGTGGGCGCTGGACGAGCTGCGGGCCCGGCACGGGGACGACGTCCCGGTGGTGCTGGTCGGCCACTCGATGGGCGGCCGCGCGGTGCTGCGCTCCGGGGACGATGCCTCGGTCCGGGCGGTCTGCGCGCTCGCGCCGTGGACGCCGCCGGGCGAGCCCGTCGAGCACCTGCGCGAGCAGACCGTCGCGATCCTGCACGGCCGCGGCGACCGGTGGGTGCCGGCCGCGCTCTCGGCAGACTTCGCCGTCCGCGCGGAACGGGCCGGGGCGCGCATCGCGCGGTTCACGATCGCCGGCGGGCACAGCATGGTGCGCCGGGCGCCGGTCTGGCACGCCTTCGTGCGGGACGTCGTCCTCGCCGGGACCGGGCTCGCGCCGTGGCGGCCCGAGCTGCGCGCGGCCCTGGACGGCGGGGAGCTCGCCGTCCCGCTCTAGGAGAACAGCGCGCTGTAGCCGTTGAGCGCGGGCTGGCCGCCGAGGTGGGCGTAGAGCACGGTGGACGACGGGTCGATCTCCCGGCGGCCGACGAGGTCGATGGTCGCGGCCATCGACTTCCCCTCGTACACCGGGTCGGTGACCATGCCCTCGGTGCGCGCGGCAATCTCCATGGCGCGGATCGTCGTCTCGTCGGGGATGCCGTAGACCCCGCCGTGGTAGCGCTCGTCGAGCTCGACGTCGTCCAGGGTGAGCTCTCGACGCAGGCCGATCAGCCGCCCGGTGCGCTGTGCGATCCGCAGCACCTGGTCGCGGGTCTCCTCGGGCTTCGCGGAGGCGTCGACGCCGAGGACCCGGCGCGGGCGGG
>DASQXT010000003.1:0-8561 GCA_035639575.1 Geodermatophilus sp. | reverse complement strand
CCGGCGACCAGCGTCGGCGTGGCGGTGTCGAGGGCGAGGACGATCACGGCCGCCCAGCGTAGTTGCCCGGCTCGCGACCCCCGCCGCGGTGCCCGGCCGGGCGCCGCGCTCATCCGCAGGCGGTCAGCCGCCGCTCCCAGCCGGGGCCGTGGGGCAGCAGCACCGCCGTCCGGACGTCGTCGTCGCGCCGGTCCAGCCGCACCTCGAGGTGCTCGTCGGCCAGCTGCTCGACCAGCCCCTGCCCCCACTCGACGACGGTCACCGACTCCTCGGTGGACGCGTCGAGGTCGAGGTCGTCGACGTCGGCGACCCCGCCGAGGCGGTAGGCGTCGACGTGCACCAGCGGCAGCCGGCCGCCACGGTGCACGCGGGAGATGACGAACGTCGGGGAGGTGACCGGCTCGCGCACGCCGAGCGCCTGCCCCAGGCCCTGGGTCAGCGCCGTCTTGCCCGCACCCAGCGGCCCGACCAGCACCACCAGGTCACCGGCCCGCACCAGCCCGGCCAGCGCGGCGCCGAGCGCACGGGTGTCGTCCGGAGCCGGCAGCACGTGCTCGCGCCTCACGCCAGGCTCCCCGCGACCGCGGTGAGGTCGGCGAGCAGCCCGGCCCGCGGCGCCCCGTTCGGGCCGAACCGGATCGCCGCCGACGGGTGGTAGGTGGCCCAGACCGACCGCCCGTCGACGTCGTGCGCCCGGCCGCGGACATCGGCCAGCACGGTGCGCGGCCCGAGGAACCACTTGGCCGACGAGAGCCCCAGCGCGACGACGACCGGCGGGTCCAGCAGCTCCAGCTGGCGCCGCAGCCAGCCGCTGCAGCGGGCCACCTCCGGGGCCTTCGGCGTCCGGTTGCCCGGCGGGCGGCACTTCACGATGTTGAGCACGGCGGCCGCGGCGCGGTCCAGCCCCGCCTCGGCCAGCAGCTGGTCGAGCAGCTGACCGGACTTCCCCACGAACGGCCGCCCGGTCTCGTCCTCGTTCGCCCCCGGCGCCTCGCCGACCAGCGCGAAGCGCGGGCGCCCGCCGCCCGGGGCGTCGCCCACGACCACGTGCTGCCGGGTGGCGGCCAGCTCGGGACAGGCCACGCACGGGCGGGCCGCAGCAGCCAGTGCCGCCCAGTCCGCAGCCGCGGCCGCGGTGCGGGCGACCTCCTCGGCGGCGGCATCGAACCGAGGCGATCGAGGGGCTGCCACGCAGGCACCCTAACGAGGGCCAGCCGGCCGGGTTCCGCCGTCCGGTCGGGCGTGCGACGGTGTGCTGCGACCGAACCGCTCCCGCGTCGAAGGGCAGCCGGCCATGAGGGGTCCAGCAGGAGGAGCGCACGACCTCGACCTCTACGACGTGGCCTTCCTCACCGGCGGTCCCGCCCGCGTGGTCGACACCGCGCTCGTCGCCCTGGTGCGGGCCGGGAAGGTGCGCATCCACGCGCCCGGTGAGCTCGCCACCGCCGACCTCACCCGTCGCCACCCCGTCGAGGCCGCGGTCCTCGACGCGGTCGGTCCGGCAGGCCACCGCTCGGCCGACACGGTCCGCTGGCGCCTGGCCGACGACGACCGGCTGCTCGACGTCGGCCGGCGGCTGCGCAGCGCCGGGCTGCTCGGGCGGGCGGGCGCTCTGGTCCCGTGGCGACGGGGCGACCGCTGGGCGCTGGCCCCGACCCGCGCCGGGCGACGCGTGCTGCGTGGCCTCGGCGGACGGCCGAGCCTCGGGGACCCCGAGGCGGCGTGTGTGGCGCTGGGCGGCCGGTCCGCGATGACCGACGCCCGCCTGCGAGCCCAGGTGTTCGAGCGCATCGGCACGGCCCTGAGACCGGAGCGGCCCGGCCGTCGTTCCCGGGACGTCGACCACAGCGACCCGTCGCTGGGCGCCTGGCGGACGGGCGGCACCGCAGCCACC
Organism: Geodermatophilus sp.; assembly: GCA_035639575.1. GTDB lineage: Bacteria > Actinomycetota > Actinomycetes > Mycobacteriales > Geodermatophilaceae > Geodermatophilus. The sequence continues at coordinate 6,667 of DASQXT010000003.1, read as the reverse complement.
GCGGGCGGGTACGTGCGCCTCGAGGGCGGCGGCTTCGGCGGGGGCTGAGCCGCAGGGAGGCGACGGCCGCGAACTCACGGGCCCGCGACGCAGGCGACCTCCTCGGCGGCGGCGTCGAAGCGGGGCGGCCAGGTCACCGTCCCGCTCCCGTCGGGAGCTCGGCGGCCACCCGGCGCAGCAGCGCCGACAGCGCGGCGGTCACCTCGTCGGGCTTCTCCAGCGGCACCATGTGGCCGGCCTCGTGGACCACGACGTACTCGAGGTCCGGCGCTTCGGGGCCGCCGAGCAGCTCCACGAGCGTGTCGCTGTGCCCCGGCGGGATCAGCGTGTCCTTGTCGCCGGTCAGCACCAGCACCGGGACGGCGCGCAGCGGCTCCAGCGCGGCCGTCTCGTCCAGTCCGGCCAGCGCCGGGTAGAACTCCGCGATCACCTCCACCGGGGTGCCCGCGATCATCGAGTCCACGTAGCGGCCGAGCGCCGGATCGACGTCCTTCGACGCGAACGACAGTGACCAGGTGACGGCCGAGATGAGGTCGGCGGCCAGCCGGCGGGTGCGCTCGGCGAAGCCGGGACGGCGGCGCATGGTGAACGCCGCGATCGGCAGCACCGCCGCCCGCAGCCGGGTGAGCAGCTCCGGCATGCCGAAGTCGAGGTCGGCGAGGTTGCCGCTGGAGGTGCTCATCAGCGCCGCCCCGACCACCCGCGTCCCGAACAGCTCCGGGCGCACCTCGGCCAACGCCATCACGGTCATCCCGCCCATGGAGTGCCCGACCAGCACCACCGGTCCGGAGGGCACCCGCGCGCGCAGCACCGCGTCCAGGTCGCGGCCCAGCTGCTCCATGGTCGAGTGTTCCGCGGGCCCGCGGCCGGAGGCACCGTGCCCGCGCTGGTCGTAGAACACCAGCCGCGCGGTCGGGCGCGAGCCGTTGGCGGTGGCCAGCGCCGCTCCGAGCGCCCGCCGCTGGAAGGTCCACGACGCCATCGACAGCGAGTAGCCGTGGCAGAAGACCACGGTCAGCGGGGCGTCGGTCGGCCCGACCTCCTCCACCGCCAGCAGCACGCCGTCGTCGGCGGTGACCAGCGCGGTGCGGTCGGCGCGCCGGGACGCCGGGCCGAGCGGGTCGTCCTCGCGCAGCTCGGCGTCCGTCACCCCCGGTGGCAGGGCGGCCGCCGAGCCCAGCCGCTCGGCGCCCACCCGCCGGGCGGCGGCCCGGCTGACCGCGACGCCGACGGCGGTGCCGGCCGCGGCCAGGCCGAGGACGGCACCGAGGACCCCGGCGCGGGAGTGCGATCGCGGCGGAGCGTGCCGGCGCGGCCTCGGGTGCCGCTTGACCGCCATCAGACCGCCCCCGCCGAACCGACGTAGCGGCGGCTGAACCGGCCGCCGATCCGGGTGACCAGCTCGTAGTGGATGGTGTCGACCGCGTCGGCCCAGTCCTGCGCCGTCGGCTCACCGGCGTCCCCCGGGCCCCAGAGCACGACCTCGTCACCCGCGTGCACCTCGGCGTCGCCGACGTCCAGCACGAACTGGTCCATGCAGACGCGCCCGGCGATCGTGCGGTGTGCCCCCGCGGCCAGGACCGGTGCCCGGTTGCCCGCCGCGCGCGGCACGCCGTCGGCGTAGCCGACCGGCACCAGCAGCAGCGTCGTCTCGCGCTCGGGGAAGTAGGTGTGGCCGTAGGAGACGCCGACGCCGGCGGGCACCCGCTTGACCAGCGCGGCGCGGGCCCGCACCGTCATCGCCGGCCGCAGCCCGTGGTCGGCCGGGTCCCCGCCGAGCGGGTCCAGCCCGTAGACGGCGATGCCCGGGCGGACCATGTCGTACCAGGTGTCGGGCAGCGCGACCGTCGCCGCGGAGTTGGCCAGGTGCAACCGGGCCTCCGTCAGCCCCGCAGCCCGGGCGAGGGCCACCGCCTCCCCGAACACCCGCACCTGCGCGCCGATCGTCGGGTGGGTCGGCGCGTCGGCGTAGGCCATGTGGCTCCACAGGCCCACCACGGTCACGTCGCCGTCGGCCTGCGCCCGCGCCGCGGCGGCGACCAGGCCGGGCCACTCGGCCTCGGTGGCGCCCTCGCGGGAGAGCCCGGTGTCGGCGAACAGGTGCACCGCAGCGGTGCGGCCGGTGGCGCGGGCGGCGGCGACCACCTCGGCCAGGGCCCACTCGGCGTTGACCGACACCTCCACGTCGGCGGTGAGCGCCGCGGCGTAGTCGGTGCCGGGGGTGTGCAGCCAGGCCAGCAGCGGAGCGGCGACGCCGGCCGCGCGCAGCGCCAGCGCCTCCTCCAGCACCGCGACGCCCAGCGCGTCGGCTCCCCCGGCCAGGGCCGCGCGCGCGGCCGGGACCAGGCCGTGGCCGTAGCCGTCGGCCTTCACCACCGCCATCAACGGGCGGCCGACGCGCTCGCGCAGTGCCGCGGTGTTCGCGGCGATGACGTCGAGGTCGACGACCACCTCGGCCCGGGCTCGATCGCTCACGTCCCCTCCTCGCTGGCGCTCGTCGGGAACGTGCCCGTCGCTGCTCTGCCCACGCGTGACCTCGCAAGCTCGGTCACGTGCCCGAGTCTCCCAGCCGGTCCGCGGGGGCCCGCGTCAGGCGGGCCAGCGTGGCCGGCAGGCAGCGGACCAGGTCGCCCGCGATCAGCGGCCCCTCCTCCGCCGCCAGCTGCCCGGCCCGGCCGTGCACGTGCGCGCCGACCGCCGCCGCCTCGGCGGCCGGCAGGCCGGTGGCCAGCAACGCGCCGGTGAGCCCGGAGAGGACGTCGCCGGTGCCGGCCGTGGCCAGCCACGGCGTGCCGGTGCCGTTGACGTACGCGGCGCCGTCCGGCGCGGCCACGACGGTCGCGTCGCCCTTGAGCAGGACGACGGCGCCCAGGTCGGCGGCCAGCCGGCGGGTCGCGCCGACCCGGTCCTCCCCCACCTCGCTGCCGAACCGGGCGAACTCGCGGTCGTGCGGGGTCAGCACCGTCGGCGCGTCCCGCCGCCGCACGAGGTCCGGGTCCTGCGCGGCCATCGTCAGCGCGTCGGCGTCCACCAGCACCGGCAGGTCGGTGGCCAGCACCTCGGCCAACACGCTGCGGGCGTCGTCGTCGGTGCCCATGCCGGGGCCGACCACCCACGCCTGCACCCGCCCGGCGTCGGAGGGCCGGCCCTCGGTGACGATCGCCTCCGGCCAGGCGGCCCGCACGCCGGCGGCCGCCGTCCCGGCGTAGCGGACCAGCCCCGGGCGGGTGCGCAGCGCCGCGCCCGTGCACAGCACGGCGGCGCCAGGGTAGGTCGAGGAGCCGGCGACGATCCCGACCACGCCCTGCGTGTACTTGTCGTCGCCGGCGTGCGGCGGACGGAGGCGGGCGGCGACGTCGGCGTCGGTCAGCTGGTGCACCGCGGCCGGTGGCAGGGCGAGCCCGATGTCGACGAGGTGGACCCGGCCGGCGTACCCGCGGCCCTCCCCCACGACCAGCCCGGTCTTGAGCGCGCCGAACGTGACCGTGTGCTGTGCCGGGAACGCCGCCCCGGGTACCGCGCCGGTGTCGGCGTCCACCCCGCTGGGGACGTCGACGGCGACCATGAGTCCCGGCCCCGTGGCGGCCCGCTCGACCAGCGCGGCAGCCGGCGGACGCAGGCCCCCGCGACCGCCGATGCCGACGATCCCGTCGAGGACCAGGTCGGCGCGCTCCAGCCCGGTCGGCCCGTCGGGGCCGGTGACCCACCCGCCCGCGGTCCGCAGTGCGGCCCGGCCGGCGGCGTGCGCCCGCTCCGGATCGAGCAGGACGGCGGTCACCCGGGCGCCGCGGCGGGCCAGGTGGGCGCCGGCGAAGAGGGCGTCCCCGCCGTTGTTGCCGGCCCCGGCGAGGACGGTGACGCGGGTGCCGTGCACGCGGCCGAGCAGTCCCAGGCAGACGGTGGCCAGGCCGGTGGCGGCCAGCTGCATCAACGTGCCCTCCGGGGTGGCGGCCAGGAGGGGCTCCTCGGCCGCGCGCACCTCGGCGGCCGTGTACAGCCCGATCACGCGACCTCCTCGCGTGACCTCGCGAGCTCCGTCACGTGTCCTCCTCCCCACGCAGCACGCCCTCGGCGACCACCACCGCCGACGCGATGCCGCCGTCGTGGCTGAGCGAGACGTGCCAGGAGGTGACGCCGAGCTGCGCCGCCCGGCCGGCCACCGTCCCGCGGGCCGCCAGGTACGGCCGGCCGTGGTCGCCGACGCACACCTCGACGTCGTGCCAGTGCAGGTCGCCGGGCGCGCCGAGGGCCTTGGCGACGGCCTCCTTGGCGGCGAACCGGGCGGCCAGCGACTCACCGCTGCGCGGCGTGCCCCGCGGTGTCCACTGCTCCGCGGCGGTGAACAGCCGATCCCGCAGGCCCGGGGTGCGGGTCAGGGACTCGGCGAAGCGGTCGACCGGCACCACGTCGATCCCGACCCCGATGATCACCGGGTCAGTCTGCCGCGCCGCCGCCCGGCCCGCCGTCCGGCGGGAGGCCCTGGGCAGGCGGCCCGGACCGATCGTGGCTCACCCCGAGCGTGGTGACGTGCTGGAATTCCCCCTCTGCAGGGGCCCGCCGCGAGCTTGCGAGCGGTGGGGGGCAGAGGGGTCCTCTATTCGACGGTGACGCTCTTGGCGAGGTTGCGCGGCTGGTCGACGTCGTAGCCCCGGCAGTCGGCGATCTCGCAGGCCAGCACCTGCAGCGGCACGGTCGTCACGATCGGCGCGAGCAGCGTCGGCGTGGGGGGCACCCGGATGACGTGGTCGGCGTAGGGCAGGACGTCGTCGTCCCCCTCCTCGGCGATCACGATGGTGCGCGCCCCCCGGGCCCGCACCTCCTGGATGTTGGACACGACCTTGCCGTGCACCGACTCCCGCGAGCGCGGCGACGGGACGACGACCACGACCGGCGTGCCCTGGTCGATCAGCGCGATCGGCCCGTGCTTGAGCTCGCCGGCGGCGAAGCCCTCGGCGTGGATGTAGGCGAGCTCCTTGAGCTTGAGCGCACCCTCCAGCGCCACGGGGAAGCCCACGTGCCGGCCGAGGAACAGGATGGTGTCGGCGTCGGCCAGCGTCCGGCCCAGCGCCCGCACCGGCTCCATCTGGTCGAGCACCTGCTCGACGGCCTGCGGCAGGCTGCGGATGTCCTCGACGATCGCGGCGACCTCGTCGGCGTACTTGATGCCGCGGATCTGCGCCAGGAAGAGGCCGACCAGGTAACAGGCGACGATCTGCGCCAGGAAGCTCTTGGTCGACGCGACGGCGATCTCCGGCCCGGCGTGGGTGTAGAGGACGGCGTCGGACTCGCGCGGGATGGTCGAGCCGTTGACGTTGCAGATGGCCAGCGTGCGGGCCTTCTGGTCGCGGGCGTGGCGCAGGGCCATCAGGGTGTCCATCGTCTCGCCGGACTGGCTGATGACGACGACCAGCGTGGAGCGGTCGAGCACCGGGTCGCGGTAGCGGAACTCGCTGGCCACCTCGACCTCGACCGGGATGCGGGTCCAGTGCTCGATGGCGTACTTGGCGATCAGGCCGGCGTGGTACGAGGTCCCGCAGGAGACGACGAAGACCTTGTCGATGTCGCGCAGGTCCTGGTCGGGCAGGCGGACCTCGTCGAGCACCAGCCGCCCGTCGTCGCCGAGCCGGCCCAGCAGGGTGTCGGCGACCGCCTGCGGCTGCTCGGCGATCTCCTTGAGCATGAACCAGTCGTGACCGCCCTTCTCGGCGGCCGCGGCGTCCCAGTCGACGGTGTAGGCCATGGGCTCGACGACCGTGCCCTCGAAGTCGGTGACCGTCAGCCCGCGGTGCCGGTGGATCTCGACGACCTGGTCCTGGCCCAGCTCGCGGGCCTCGCGGGTGTGCGCGATGAAGGCGGCGACGTCGGAGCCGAGGAAGTACTCGCCGTCGCCCACGCCCACCACCAGGGGGCTGTTGCGGCGGGAGGCGACCAGGGTGTCGGGCTCGTCGGCGTGCGAGGCGACCAGGGTGAAGGCGCCCTCGAGACGGCGGCTGACCGCGCGCATCGCCTCGGCCAGGCGGCCGGGGCCCTCCGGCGTCTCGGCGTAGGTCGTCGCCAGCAGGTGCGCGGCGACCTCGGTGTCGGTCTCGGAGGAGAACTCGACGCCGGCCGCCTCGCACTCGGCGCGCAGCGCGGCGAAGTTCTCGATGATCCCGTTGTGGATGACCGCGACCCGGCCGTCCGCGGACAGGTGCGGGTGCGCGTTGCGGTCGGTCGGCCCCCCGTGCGTCGCCCAGCGGGTGTGCCCGATGCCGATCGTCGACTCCGGCAGGGGCTGGTCGGCGAGGACCTTCTCCAGGTTGGCCAGCTTGCCGGCCTTCTTCGCCGTCGCCTGCCCCCCGTCAGCGAGGACGGCGACGCCCGCCGAGTCGTACCCCCGGTACTCCAGCCGGCGCAGACCCTCCAGGACGACGTCCAGGGCGTTCTGCGGGCCGACGTATCCCACGATGCCGCACATTCCAAGGAGGTTACCGGCGGGACCGGACCCGTCCGTCCCTCACACGAGTGGGATCGACGGATGTGACACGTGTGTCACTCGACGGCCGCGACCACGTCGGCGAGGCGCCTGGCGATGGCGTCGGCGCGTTCCTGGGTGGGCGCCTCGACCATCACCCGCACGAGCTGCTCGGTGCCCGAGGGACGCAGCAGCACCCGGCCGGCGTCCCCC
>DASQXT010000002.1:0-3835 GCA_035639575.1 Geodermatophilus sp. | reverse complement strand
GCGGCGACATCCTCGACGCCTACCGGGCCGCCGGCGGTCCGACCGGGGGACTGGGCTTCCCCACCACGAGCGACGCGCCCACGCCGGGGGGCGGCGGCTACTTCGTCCGCTTCGAGCGCGGGGACGTCTACTGGTCGCAGGCCACCGGCGCCCGCTTCCTGGTCGGCTCCATCCGGGAGACCTGGCTGGCCGCCGGCGGGCCGACGGGCTTCCTCGGTTTCCCGACGACGAGCGACACCCCCGCCGGCACGGGCGCCTACGTCCGCTTCCAGGGCGGCGAGGTGCTGTGGTCGCCGACGACCGGGACCCGCATCGTGCGCGGCGACATCCTCGACGCCTACCGGGCCGCCGGCGGTCCGACCGGGGGACTGGGCTTCCCCACCACGAGCGACGCGCCCACGCCGGAGGGCCGCGGCTACTTCGTCCGCTTCCAGCGCGGGGACGTCTACTGGTCGCAGGCCACCGGCGCCCGCACCGTCCTCGGCTCGATCCGGGACACCTGGCTGGCCACCGGCGGCCCGGGGGGCTACCTGGGCTTCCCGACCACCAGTGACACCCCCGTCCCCGGCAAGGGCGCCTACGTCCGCTTCCAGGGCGGCGACGTCTACTGGTCGCCGACGACCGGCACCCAGATCGTGCGCGGCGAGATCCTCAACGCCTGGCTGGCCGCCGGCGGGGCGACCGGCTACCTCGGCTTCCCGACGACCAGCGACGCGGCGACCACCGACGGTCGCGGCTACTTCGTGCGGTTCCAGGGCGGCGACGTCTACTGGTCGGCCGCGACCGGTGCCCGCATCGTGCGCGGCTCGATCCGCGACAGCTGGCTCGCCACGGGCGGGGCGACCGGCCCGCTGGGCTTCCCGACCACCAGCGACGCGGCGACCGCGGACGGCCGCGGCGCCTTCGTGCGGTTCCAGGGCGGCGACGTGTACTGGTCGTCGACGACCGGGACGCAGGTGGTGCGTGGCTCCATCCTGTCCACCTGGCTGGCCGCCGGGGGCGCGACCGGCCCGCTGGGCTTCCCGACCACCAGCGACGCGAAGACCGCCGACGGCCGCGGCTACGTCGTCCGCTTCACCGGCGGCGACGTGTACTGGTCGCCGGCCACCGGCACCCAGGTGGTCTCCGGCGCGATGGCGAAGACCTACTGGCAGCGGGGCGGCAGCTCCTCGGCGCTGGGCTTCCCGACTCGGTCGAGCTACGCGATCACCGGAGGGCTGCGCACCGACTTCGAGCACGGCTCGATGACGTGGAACGCCACCAGCGGGGCCGTCGCCGTGTCCCAGTGACCCCACGGGACGCGATCCCCGCGTCGCTCCACACAGCGAGTCGTGACGGCACGTAGCCTCCCGGACACGGTCGCCCGCTGGCGACCGCGACCGCCGCGCGAGCGGACAGCGCCGTCCCCGCCCGGACGCCGATGACCGACCCCCGCCGTGGGTCGACCTGGGAGTGCCCATGTCCCGCAGGACCCGTCGTAGCCGCCGTCGTCCCCTCCTGGTCCTCGTGACCCTGCTGCTGGCCGCCGGGGCGTTCGTGCTCTGGACCCGGTCGGGGGACCCCGCCCCGGCCGCGGCCGAGACCCCCACGCCGACGACGACGTCGGCGGCCGTGCCGTCCGCGACCGTGCCGTCGTCGGACGCGTCATCGGACGTGTCGTCGGATGTGTCGTCGGAGGACCCCGACGCCGGCACGGAGGAGGCCGACGAGGAGCCGTCGTCCCGCCCGACCGCGACCCGCTCCGCGCCGGAGCCCGAGCAGGAGGACGACGGCGGGCTCACCGCGGTCGCCGTCTCGCTGAGCTACACCGGCTACGACGCCGCTGCCGGGGCCGTGGTCGCCGGCGGGTACGCCGCCGACGTCGTGGAGGAGGACGCCACCTGCACCCTGGTCCTCCGCCGCGGCGGCGTGGAGCTGCGCGGCGAGTCGCTCGGCACGGCCAACGTGACCACGACCGACTGCGGCGAGGTGCGGGTCGGCGGCGACGCGCTGACCTCGGGGACGTGGGAGGCGGTGCTCAGCTACACCTCCGACACGTCGGTCGGGGAATCCTCGGTCGGTGAGGTCGTGGTCCCGTGAGGTCACGCCTCCGTCTGGTCGCACCCTGCCTGATCGCGCTCGGTCTGGCGCTCGCCTTCGTCGCCGGCTCCTCGCAGCAGCCCGACCTGCACCAGGCGGCCGACCTGCGGCTGTTCGACCCGGGCAACATCATCGACGACGACGTCTTCTACAACCCGGCCACGATGGACACCGCGCAGGTCCAGACCTTCCTGGAGCGCGAGGGTGCCAGCTGCACCAGTGACCTGTGCCTGAAGAACCTGCGGCAGGACACCTGGACACGTGCCGCCGACAGCTACTGCGGGGCCTACGAGGGGCTGCCCGGCGAGCCGGCCGCGCAGATCATCGCCAAGGTCGGCCGCGCCTGCGGGATCAACCCCCAGGTGCTCCTGGTGATGCTGCAGAAGGAACAGAGCCTCATCAAGACGTCGGCCCCGACGGAGGAGAAGCTCCGCAAGGCGGTGGGCTACGGCTGCCCGGACACCGCCCCCTGCGACGCGCAGTACTACGGCTTCTACAACCAGATGTACAACGCGGCGCACCGCTTCCAGTACTACCGGGCGAACCCCACCTCGTTCGGTCACCGGGCGGGCGTGACCATCAACGTCCGCTACCACCCGAACGCGGCGTGCGGCACGGTGCCGATCTACATCCAGAACCAGGCCACCGCGGGGCTGTACAACTACACGCCCTACACCCCGAACAGGGCGGCGCTGGACGCCGGCTACGGGACCGGCGACGGCTGCTCGGCCTACGGCAACCGCAACTTCTACCTCTACTTCACCGACTGGTTCGGCAGCACCCAGTCCGGCTCGTCGTCCATCAACGACAAGTACGCCCACCTGCGCGCCTCCGGCGTCGACCTGGGCGCGCCCACGTCCGAGGTGGTCTGCGACCTGCCCTACGACGGCTGCCGCCGCAGCTGGCAGGGCGGCACCATCTTCTGGTCCCGGGACACCGGCCCGCACGTCGTCCGCGGCGCGATCCTCGAGCGCTTCACCGCCCTCGGCGGGGTGCCCTTCCTCGGCTACCCGACCGGCGACGACACCGCGGCCCCGGTGAACCCCGGGTACTACACCGACTTCCAGGGCGGGTCGATCTACTGGTCGCAGGCGACCGGGGCCCGGGAGGTGCGCGGCAACCTGCTCGCCGCCTGGCGCGCCAAGGGCGCCCAGTCCGGGGTCCTCGGCTACCCGGTCGGCGGCGACGAGGCGGTCCCCGGCGGCTACCGCAGCCGGTTCCAGGGCGGGACGCTGTACTGGTCGCAGGCCACCGGCGCCCGGATGATCCGCGGCGCGCTGCTCGAGCGGTACGAGGCGGCCGGCGGTCCCCGGGTGATCGGCTTCCCCGTGGCCGACGAGCGGACCACGGCACGCAGCGGCGCGGCCGTCGACCTGACCGGCGGGGCCGTCTACTGGAGCCCGGCGACCGGCGCGCGCGTCGTCCGCGGGGACATCCTGGCGACCTACCGGCGGTGGGGCGCGGAGGCCGGGGCGCTCGGCTACCCGACCGGTGACGACCAGGCCTACGCCTCCGGCTTCCGGACCACCTTCCAGGGCGGGCACGTCTACTGGTCGGCGCCGACCGGGTCGCACGTGCTGCGCGGCGCGATCCTCGACCGCTACCTCGCCCACGGCGGCGCGCCGGTGCTCGGCTTCCCGACGACCGACGACGTCGCGGCAGCGGGTGGTGGCGCCAAGGCGGAGGTCCAGGGAGGTGCGATCTACTGGTCGTCGGCGACCGGGGCGCACGTCGTCCGCGGGGAGATCCTGGCCCG
>DASQXT010000001.1:0-6920 GCA_035639575.1 Geodermatophilus sp. | reverse complement strand
ACCCCTGAGCCCGTCGAACCCGACGAGCCCGACGCGGACCAGGAGCAGGGCCAGGCGGACCAGGAGCAGGGCCAGGACGGTGGCTCGGCCACTGGCTCGGACAGCGGTTCGGGCCAGGACGGCGGCCAGGACACGAGCGGTGCGCACGACACGAGCGGTGCGCAGGGCACGAGCGGTGCCCAGGACACGAGCGGTGCCCAGGACCGGGGCCGGGGCGGGGATCAGGACGAGGGCTGAGCGCCCCTGCGGAGCCGGTCGTCGAGGGACTGGGTGAGCAGCCAGCCCCCGATGACCACCAGGTGGAGCAGGAACAGCCACAGGATGATCGCCACGACCGCCCCCACCGCGGTCAGTCCGCCGAACGGCGCCCCGAGCGCCAAGGGCAGGGCCAGGAAGATCACGAAGCCCTGCAGGAAGCCCGACAGGCAGGCCGCGGTGAACAGCACGCCGGAGAGCAGGGCCGGCCAGCACAGTCGCCGTCCCCCGGCGACGACGCCGTAGCCCCAGAGCAGGGGCACGGTGAGGGCGAACAGCACCGAGTAGTAGCCGACGAAGAAGCTACCGACGTCGTTGCCCCGTTCCTCCAGCTCGGCCATCGCCCCGGCCGCGAGCAGCAGCGGGTACGTCAGCGCGGGGAACGCGGCCACCAGCGGCATGGCCAGCAGTCGGCCGCGCCAGCCGGTCAGCGTGTCCTGCACCGTGGTGAAGCGCAGCAGCGCCCGGCGCAGGCCCTCGCCGTAGAAGGACAGCGGCAGCAGGGCGAGCACGAACTCCAGCAGGTCCATCGACACGCCGGCGTCGACCAGGGTCCGCACCGCCGCCGGCGCGCCGAGCTCGGAGGGCAGCAGTTCGCCGAGCCGGTCGCCGAGCTCACGGACGGTCCCCGGCGAACTGACCAGCGTCGTCAGCGACAGCGCGACCAGCAGCAGCGGGACGACGGCGATCCCGGCGTAGAAGGTCAGCCCGGCGGCGATCAGCGCGACGTCCCGACCGCGCAGCCGTTCCGCGGAGGCACGCAGCAGGTCGCGGATCTCGGCGCGCACCCGGCGCACCGTCCACGCGCGCCTCAGCACCGGTCCAGGAGGGCGCGAGCCGCGGCGTACCCGCCCAGGCCGCTGACCGCCCCGCCGCGCACGGTGCCGCCCGAGGAGGCGGCGACGACCCGCGGGTGCGCCGTCCCCACGCCCCAGGTGCCGACCTCCTCCGGTGTCGCGGCGACCGGCCACGACAGGTCGCCGTGGAAGATGTGCCCGCCCGGCATCGCCAGCGACGCCTCGACGTCCAGCGGCGAGGCCGCCTGCAGGCACGGCCGGCCGTCGGCGTCCCGGGCCAGGCAGCCCAGCAGCGGCTCGGCCAGGTGCGCGTCGAGCTGGGCCACGACCCGGCTCACCGCCTCGTCCCGGACCCCCTCGGGGTCGTCGCGGAACAGCGCCGCCGGCGTGTGCAGGCCGAACAGGGTGAGGGTGTGCCGGCCGGCCTCCCGCTCGGCCGGACCCAGCACCGTCGGGTCGGTCAGTGAGTGGCAGTAGACCTCGAAGGGGACGACGTCGGGCAGCCGGCTGGCCCCGGCCTGGGCGTGCGCGGCGTCGAGCTGGGACGCCGCCTCGTCGACGTGGCAGGTGCCGGCGAAGGCGAGCGCCGGGTCGATGTCCGAGCGCAGCCGGGGCAGCCGCGCCAGCACCATGTTGACCTTGAGCTGGGCGCCGTCCGAGGAGGGACGCGGGGCCTGGCCCAGCAGGCGGTCGAGCACCGCCGGGGCGGCGCCGCCGACCACCCAGCCGGCGTCCACCGCCCGCTCGGTGCCGTCGTCGTCGGTCCAGTACACGGCCGCTCCGTCGTCCCGCGGCTCGACGGCGGTCACCTCGGCCCGGGTGACCAGCTCCGCGCCGGCGCTGCGCGCGGCGGCGGCCATCGCGCCGGTGACCGCGCCCATCCCGCCCACCGGGACCCGCCAGCGCCCGGTGCCGTTGCCGACCACGTGGTACAGGAAGCAGCGCCCGGCCAGGCCGTCGGCGGCGTGCAGGTCGGCGTACGTGCCGATCAGCCCGTCGGTGAGCGCCACCCCGCGGACGACGTCGTGGGACAGCGCGTCGGCGACCACGTCGGCCAGCGGGCGCTCGCGCAGGTCGTGCCACAGCCGCGGCTCGCGCAGCCGCCCGGCCAGGCCGGCGGGGGAGAGCAGCGGCTCGGTCAGGGTGGGGGCGAGGTCCTCGGCGAGCGTGGCGACCCGGCCGTAGAACCGCTGCCACGCGGCCAGTTCGGCGTCGGAGCCGGTGAGCGCCCGGAAGGACGCCGCGGTGGCCGGGCCCTCGTCCCGCTCCACGAGCAGTCCCGGCCCGCCCGGGACGGCGGTGTACGAGGCGACCGCGCGGTCGGCCAGCGTCACCTGCAGGCCGAGGTCGGCCACGATCCGGTCGGGCAGCAGGCTCACCAGGTAGGAGTAGGCCGAGAGCCGGACGTCGACGCCGGGGAACACCTGCCGGCTGACCGCGGCGCCGCCGACCTCGGCGCGCCGCTCGAGCACCAGCACCGACCACCCGGCCCGGGCCAGGTAGGCCGCGGCGACCAGCCCGTTGTGCCCGGCGCCCACGACGACGGCGTCGTACCTGCGCGTACCCACCGGCGGACGGTGGCCGGAGCGCTCCGCCTCCCCGTGCCGCGGTCAGCTGGTCCCGTCGTCCTGCTGGTCGGTCTGCTGCTCGTTGTCCTGTTCGGTGTCCTGGCAGACCTGCTGCTCGCTGGCGCCGGCCTCGGCGGCGCCGCACTCGGTGGTCCCCCGGTCGACGTCGGTGTTGCCACCGGTCTCCGTGGCGGCGCCGCACCCGGCCAGGGCGGCGACGGCGGCCAGCACGACGAGGGGTCGCTTGAGATCCATGACCCCTGCGTGCCCCGCGGCACCCGCGGCGAACCTCGTCCGTCACACCCGCCCCGCCCGTTGCCGGTGAGCGGCGGGATCGAGTCGAGAGTCCACCAAATCACACCCAGGTGATTGTCACGACGACGTCACGGCCCTTACGGTGAGTGCATCCGCCGGGGCGCTCCGTCACCAACCTGGGTGACACCCCGCGGATGCCGCCGAGCCGGCGCTCTCCTCCCCGGGGGCGCGGGGCCGGGGACCCACCGAACCACTGGGGTGAAGCGCGCGCCGGCACCGCGGCCGGCCGCGCCGGGCTCGTCCGGCCCGAACCCGTCAGCTGACCCGGTAGGCGGCCGTGGATGAACGGAGTGCCGCCGCACCATGGCGACCCCTCGCACCGCCCGCCGCGCTGCCCTCGTCCTCGCCGGCGCCATCGGCCTCGCGCTCGCCCCCGCCCCGGCCGGCGCCGAGGAGCCCACCACCGCCGCGGACGCCGCGGCCCTCGTCGCCGCCCGCGGCCACGAGCTGGAGGTGCTCACCGAGGAGTTCAACGAGGCCCGCGAGACGCTGGCCGGCCAGCAGGCGGCCGCGCAGGCGGCCGCCGCGGCGGTCACCGAGGCGCAGAAGGCGGTCACCGCGGCCCAGGAGTCGCTCGTCGGCGTGGCGCGGACCGCCTTCACCGGCGACTCCATGGGCTCGTTCCAGGCCCTGATGACCAGCGACTCCGCCGACGAGTTCGTCAACCGGGTGACCCTGCTGCAGGCCGTGGCCGGCCACCAGGGCGAGCTGCTCGAGGCGGCCGTCGTCGCCGGCGAGGCCGCCGCGCAGGCGCAGGCCGAGGCCGACCGGGCCGCCACCGAGGCGCAGACGCAGTACGACGCGGTCGCCCGCCAGCAGGCCGACCTGCAGAACCAGATCGCCGGGTACCAGGCCGACTACACCCGGCTCTCGGCGGAAGAGCGGCGGGCCGCCCTCGAGGCCGCAGCCGCTGCCCACGGTGCCGGTGAGAACGGCCGCGCCAGCCGCACCGAGCGCGACCAGCCGGCCGCGGCGTCCTCCGCCCCCGTGGCCGTCTCCGGCGGTTCGCTCCAGGCGGTCGTCGACCGCGCGCTGGCCCAGCGCGGCAAGCCCTACGTGTGGGCGGCGTCCGGGCCGGGCTCGTTCGACTGCTCGGGCCTGGTGCAGTACGCGTTCCAGGCGGCCGGGATGAGCCTGCCGCACTCCAGCCGCATGCAGTCGCAGATGGGTACCCCGGTGTCCCGCGCCGAGGCCCGCGCCGGCGACCTGGTCGCCTTCTACAGCCCGGTCAGCCACATCGGCATCTACCTGGGCAACGGGCAGATGGTGCACGCGCCGACGTCCGGTGACGTCGTCAAGATCGCCAGCGTGGACAACATGGGCGTGACGCCGAAGTTCAACCGCATCGCGGGCTGAAAAAGGACCCCTCTGCCCCCCACTGCTCGCAGGCTCGCAGCGGGACCCTGCAGAGGGGCCGCCCGGAGCGTCACTGCTGGATGACCTGTTGCAGCAGACCCCAGACGAAGCGGGCGCGGACGCCGGGCAGGTGCACCTCCCAGCGGGTGACGACGCCGGGATCGACGCTCGTCGCCCCGCGCAGGTCGACCACGTCGTCCAGCGTGTGCTCCCACACCCGCAGCCGGGCCGGCGTGGCCCGCGGCACGGGTGAGCCCGGCGCCCGCACCAGGTGCTCCTGCAGCACGCTGCCGCCCGGGCCGGTGAGCACCTCCCAGTACAGGTGCGGCCACAGCGGCAGCGGCCAGCGGCGCACCTCGAGGTCCAGGTCGCCGAAGCGACGGTCCTCCGTCTCCTCGGGTGGGCCGAGGACGGCCGAGCGCAGCGCCAGCCCGCGCGGCGCCCGCGGCGAGTGCTGCAGCGCCTGCCAGCGGGTGTGCGCGGCGTGCGCCTCCGCCCGGGTGGCGCCCAGCCGGGGGAGCGCCTCGGCCACCAGGTCCGGCCGCAGGTCGGCCATCCGGCGCAGCAGCACCAGGCAGAACTCCCGCCGTGCCAGACCCCGCACGGGCCCCGACCCTGCCACGGGGGGACGACGGGTGGCGCGGGTCACCCCGACCGGCACGGCCGGCCCGTCCCGGCGTCGGGGACCATGGGGCGCGTGACCCCGCGCGCCGTCTCGCTCGCCTTCCGTGCCGTCGCCCTCGCCGAGGCGTGCTCCTGGGTGGGGCTGCTGTTCGGGATGTTCGTGAAGTACGTGCTGGCGACCTCCGAGCGCGGCGTGCAGATCTTCGGCCCGATCCACGGCGGCATCTTCATCGCCTACGTCGTCGTCGCGGTCGTGGCCGCCCGGGTGCTGCGCTGGAACGCCGGCACCACGCTGCTCGCCCTCGCCGCGTCGGTGCCCCCGCTGGCCACCCTCTGGTTCGACCGCTGGGCCACCCGCACCGGGCGGCTGCCCGTGCCCGAGGCCGCGCCCACCTCCTGAGCCGCGTCTCGCTAGCGTCTGGGCCCGTGCCCGACGCCGTCCTGCCGTCCACCGCCCGCCTGCTGCTCGCCCGCACCGCCCGCGTGCAGCGCGAGGGACGGGCACCCAGCCTCGTCGCGGGCGTCGTCCGGGACGGCGGGCTGGCCTGGTCGACCGGGCGCGGCGACGTCCCCGAGCCGCACACCGACGTCCAGTACCGGCTGGGGTCGATCAGCAAGACCGTCACCGCGGTCGCCGTCCTGCGGCTGCGCGACGAGGGCCGGGTGCACCTCGACGACCCGCTCGACCGGCACGTGCCCGGCACCCCGCTCGGCGACCGCACCGTCGGCCAGGTGCTCGCCCACGTCGCCGGTGCGGCCGCGGAGAGCCCGGGCACGTGGTGGGAGCGGGCCCCCGGCGGCTCGCTGGCGGACCTGCAGCTGGCCCCCGAGCACGTCGTCCTCGGGGCCGCCCGCCGCTTCCACTACTCCAACCTCGGCTTCGGCCTGCTCGGTGAGCTGGTCGCGCGGCTGCGCGGCCGGTCCTGGGCGGACGTCGTCGCCGCCGAGGTGCTCGGCCCCCTCGGCATGACCCGGACGACGCCCCGGCCGGTCGCGCCCGCCGCGGAGGGCCGCGCGGTGCACCCGTGGGCCGACGTCGTCCTGCCCGAGCCGGAGCACGACGCGGGGGTGATGGCCGCCGCCGGGCAGCTCTGGGCGACGCTGGCCGACCTCGGGCGCTTCGCCGCCTTCCTGCTCGGCGACACCGGCGACGTGCTCGACCCCGCGACGCTGGAGGAGATGACCGTGCCCGCGGGCGTGGACCCCTCCGCGCCGGGCTGGGCGGCGTACGGGCTGGGCCTGCAGGTGCTGCGGGTCGACGGGAGCACGCTGGTCGGCCACGGCGGCTCGATGCCCGGGTTCCTCGCCGGCGTCTTCGTCGACCGCGACGAGCAGACCGGCGCGGTCTCGCTGGCCAACACCACCGCGGGCCTCGACCCGCTCGTCCCCGGCCTGCTCGCCGACCTGCGCACCGCCGAGCCGCGGGTCGTCGAGGCGTGGGCGCCCTCGCCGCCGCCGGTCCCCCTCGAGTCCCTCGGCATCTGGTACTGGGGGCCCGGGCCGCACGTGCTGCGGGCGCTGCCCGGCGGCCTGCTGCACCTCGGTCCGCTGCCGGGCCGCGCCGGGCGGGCCAGCCGCTTCGCCCGCCGGGACGACGGCACGTGGGTGGGCCTGGACGGCTACTACGCCGGGGAGCCGCTGCGCATCGCCGAGGACCACCTGGACCTGGGCACCTTCGTCTTCACCCGGCAGCCCTACGACCCCGACGCCCCCGTGCCCGGCGGGGTGGACCAGCGCGGCTGGCGCCATTGACGGGCTCACCCCGAGACGTCCGCGGAGATGCCCGTGCAGCTCCGCGGAGGTGCGCGTCAGGCACGGTCGAAGGCGTCCATCGTCGTCTTGACCACCGCCCCGTAGACCAGGTGGGGCACCAGGTCGCTGGCCCAGTCGGTCGCCGACCAGGTACGTGGATCGGTGATGCCGAGGACGGTCATCGGGCCGTTGGCGACGACCAGCACCCCGAGGGTGGTCAGCATCGTGCCGACCAGCGGCTGCGAGCGGTAGC